>CALGOI010000285.1 GCA_937959065.1 uncultured Ignavibacteriota bacterium
AAAGAAAAAATGGGCAATGCTCTAATTTCATATTTCAATTCATTTACTATAGATGAATTGCGTAATCATAAATATATTAGGAAAGCACCGTTATCGTATTATTTCAAATATCATATCGCAGTACCTTTATATAGATTTACCAGATTACTCAAGCCTTCATATAATCTTGAGTACGACCCCAAGTCTAAAGATTTAAAATTTGCCTAAGAAATATCCTGTATTAACCCTATCAGAAATTTTAGAAATAGTAAAGAATTTAGGACTAGTATTAAATAATACAGTGGGTAGCCATGGACAATGGGTAGGTACTGTAAATGGGAAAACTGTTAGAGTTACTGTCGATAATGCAATAAATGAATTCGGTATTTTTCTGATTAAATCAATGATTAGTCAAGCAAATGTTTCCAGAAAACAATTTTATTCATTATCGAAATCCGCCTGTAAGAAAATCAATCTAAAACATAAAAAATCTTTATAACCACTTCACCGCCTTTAGTTTTGCTTCATCCTCACTTTCCAGATAAATAGATGTTGTTTTAATATCAGAATGCCCTAAAATTTCCTGAACAGTTTTAATATCCGCTCCGGACCGTAATAAATTAGTAGCATAGGTATTACGCAAATGATGGAAATGCCCTTCGATTTTTAATTTCTTTAATAGTTTACTGAATTTCTGAGAAACTGAGGCACCTTGATATTTAGATCCATCCGGATGGCAAATTAAATAACGTTCTGGATCATTAAAAGAAATAATATTACCGGATATTCCTAAAAGCTTATTTAAATAAGATCTCAGTGTTTCCGGTATTGGTACCTTCCTTTCATCATCATCCTTAATTTTAAAATCCGGTTTATTCTTTATTTCAATAAAATCATCTTTAATATCCTTCAGCTGTATATTGGCAATTTCATTCAATCTCATTCCTGTATATAGCGCAATATAGGAAAATCTATAAACCGCGATATTCTGGACCTGGCTAAATATCATTTCAAGCTGCTCGGGGGTAAATACTTTTCTGGTTTTATTCTTTGGTATTTTGATTGGCTTAATATTCTCTAAATTATTCCGGGGTATTAATCCGGTTAATACTGCCTTATTGAATGCAGCTTTAACATGGCGGATTTCCATATTAATTGAATGAGGGCTTATTTTCTTACCGGGCTTTTGAGCATTTTGGGTAGCTCTATGCTGTTTATATTTTTCGATATCGGTAATAGTAATCAGCTTTACTTTCTTATTACCAATGAATTCCCGGAATGTCTTAAGGGCATAGTTATAATGCTTGTAGGAACGCTTTAAATTCGTTTCTACATAGCTCAGAACCTCTTTTATCAGATCTTCTAAATAAATATCTTCATAGCTTCCCTGGGCGTGAATTAAGGGGTTGTAAACGATCTTTCGGGATATTAGGGTAATACTGCCCTTTACATTGAAATCGGAAAGGAAACTATTAGCTTGGGATTTTACTTTAGTTTCAAGCGATACAGTTTTAAATTTTCCCTCGAGATCATTATAACATAATTCCCAATTACCCTGTTTTTTAAGCTTGGTTTTCTTGTCAATCCATACTCTTTTTCTTAAATAAGCCATTTCGTATTTTCCTTTATTGATTAGTTAATTGATTATTACCTGATAAGTATTATATATTGCTTATATTTCCTAATAGGGAATATCACTATCATTAAAAACCCGATGAAATATGACTTTCAAACGGGTTAAAAATGGTTCGTAATCGAACATTTACGAGCTGGCAGAGGGACTTGAACCCCCGACCGGCTGATTACAAATCAGCTGCTCTACCAACTGAGCTATGCCAGCAGTATATGACTATGCAATATAAGTTTTTTCCGAATATCTTTCAATTTATTATTTTCACAAATCAAAGGTTGCAAATTGTTAACTATAAAGGTATTAGTTTAGTTTTAGTACCTGTCCGATCTTTATAGTATCATCGGATAAATTATTTAAATCCATCAATTGCTTAACTGTAAGCCCATTTTCTTTAGCTATATTTGTTAGATTATCACCTGATTTAACTGTATAGGTTCTTTTCTTAGTTGTCTTTTTGTTTCCGGTTGATGTATTACCCGATATAACGAGCTTCTGACCAATAAAAATTACATCACTTTTAAGATCATTCTTTTCCATTATACCGGATACAGTTGTACCATATTTAGTTGCTATTGTGGTTAAGTTTTCACCTTCAGCAACAGTATGAGTCACCACACTGTTTTTATTTGACACATTATTATCTACTTCTCTGGATGAGTATATTGTTAGCTTCTGGTTGACCATTATTACATCTGTTTCCAATCCGTTCCAGTCTTTCAACTCCTGCACTGTGACTCCAAAGGCATCTGCGATAACTCCAAGGTAATCACCTTCTTTGACTGTATATGTTTGTTTTGGGGCTGTATAGGTTTTCTTTTTTGTAGTTTCTTTTTTAATTTCCTCTTTGCTATCTTTAACCGTTTCTTTTGTTGTATTATCCTTCGTATTTGTTTTTGTTGTTATATCCGGAGTTTTTGTTTCCGAAGTTTTCGTTTTGTTAGATTTATCCTTTGTAGTTGTATTACCTCTTATTTTTTTCCCAAAAAATTCTCTTTTTTCGGAAGTAGTTTCTTTGGAAATAGTTTCGTTGGAAGTAGTCTCTTTATTTTCTTTCGTTACTGTTTCATTGCTTTCATTATTTGCAAGTGTATTATCGCTATCATTAGTATTGTTGCCTTCTGGCGGATTATAACTTTCATCTTCAACATAAATCAAAAGTTGCTGATTTTTTAATGGTGTTCTGCCATATGTAATATTATTCCAGATCCTGATGTCTGTTGGTCTTACGGAATAATTTATTGCTACTACATTAAGTTTATCCTTGCTTCCAAATGTATGCATTACTTTCTTCTTACCTATTGTAGTGATTATATTATCGGGA
>CALGOI010000286.1 GCA_937959065.1 uncultured Ignavibacteriota bacterium
AAAAAAGGACAGCTGCACACTAATGAATATCTCATCGACTGCCGGGAAGAGGGGATACGAAGGCGGCACGGCTTACGCCGCGTCCAAGCATGGACTAAATGCCTTCAGCGACTGCCTCAATAAGGAAGTAAGACCAAATAATATTCGGGTGCTGACCATCAGTCCTTCATCCGTCGATACAAGTGAAAAGGATGAAAGCGATATTAAGAAAGGCGGCAAGGGAGTCTATATGAGAATGGAAGATGTTACCGAATCCATCGGTCTGGCGCTTCGCCTCCCCCAAAGAGCTTTAATAACCGACATCGAAATCTGGGGTACCAACCCCTGGAAGTAAACTAAATGAAATCATCCGCGAAATTAACTGGCAGCGCCCCGATTCTTCTCGTCTCTGACGTATCCCGATCCATCGAACATTACCGCGATAAACTTGGTTTTGATGTTGTTAATACCTTCGAAGAGCCTCCGACATTTGCAATCATGCAAAGAGACAACATGTTCATTATGTTTGCCGGAGCGAAGGCTGAATGCATTATACCTAACTGGAAGATACGTAAAGCTACTTCAAATGTATATTTCTGGACTGATGACGTGGAATCACTTTATAAAGAATATATTGAAAATGGCGCTACCATCGACTGGAATCTTTACACTGCTCCGTACGGTGTGAAAGAATTCGGCATAAACGACCCTGATAGCTATGATATAGCGTTTGGACAGGTCATAAAATAATACCTCATTTCCTTGCATAATTTGACATTTTACTATACATTTTATATAGCATTGGGGTAGATAAGGAAACTCCGCACAACTTCACATCACTAATCCATTCTAAGTTTCTGTAATATCAGCACTAATTCTTCACATTATATGTTATTGTTCACTGATAAGAATTCCGATAATAAACACGGATATATTCGATATGTAACAATTAACAAAAAATAAGGAGAACCAAGACATGTTACATTCGATCACTAAACTAGTTTCTACATTAGCTTTATTTTTAATTTTTGTTTCTAATTCCTTCAGTCAGGGATGGACAGTACAGACTGTCAGCGTTGGAGGAGCAGATCTCAAAGCCCTGTTCTTTTTAAATTCATTGACCGGTTATTGTGTCGGTCAATCAGGTACCATAATTAAAACAACTAATGGCGGTACAAACTGGGTAAATCAGACTTCGGGTACATCCGAAACGTTAAATGATGTTTATTTTCTTGACGTAAGTACCGGATATGTAGTTGGTAATGCGCCATTTCCATCCGGTGACGGAGTAATCCTTAAAACCACTAACGGAGGTACAAACTGGGTTTCACAATCATCGAATAGCTCCGGTAATAATCTTTACTGTGTGCATTTCTTCTCATCATCACGGGGAATTGCCGGGAAGGAGTTTGGGGGCGGCGATACATCGAATTTTGTTATGACAACAAACGGGGGTACTAACTGGGTAAAAGTATTCGCGGGTCCGGCTGCCGAGATATACTCTATGGATTTCCCGACATCGAGTCTTGGCTATGCGACAGGCAGTCAAACAACACCTAATAATGCATATATTGTTACCACTACAAACTCCGGAAGTAACTGGACTTATGGATTTTCGACCACTACAGCAATTCAAAACGATGTTTCATTTGGTAATTCAAGTACAGGTTATACCGCGGGATTTTTCGGTACGGTAGCTAAAACCACAAATTCCGGAAGCACATGGTTTGCATTGACTACGGGCCAGTCACCTTCGGATAACTATTACGGTACTTTTTTTACAACAGTATCGACCGGATATGTTGTTGGTTCAAAATCTGGAACGTCATCGCCAATAATCATTAAAACGACAAATGGCGGTTCTAACTGGACTGAACAGCCGACCGGTCAGGCACAGTATCTTGAGGATGTAAAATTTGTAGATGATAATACGGGATGGGTATGCGGCAGGGTTGGTCTTTTGATGAAGACCACAACAGGCGGCATGGTCACCGGTATTACAAATATTAATTCGCATGCTGAGGATTTCGATCTTCAGCAGAACTATCCTAATCCTTTCAATCCGGAAACAAAGATAAAATTCTCCATCCCGGCCGGTATAAAATCCAATGTAAAACTTACCGTATTCGATGTGGCAGGAAGGCAGGTAGAGCAGCTGGTAAACGAGCAGCTGAATACAGGCACGTATGAATACTCGTTTAATGGAGCGGGACTTACCAGCGGAGTGTACTTTTACAAGCTCGAAACATCGGAGTTCGTTGAAACCAGGAAGATGATGCTGGTAAAATAATATAACTTTAAAAAATAACCCGGGTTATCCCGGGTTTTTTAGTAGCTCTTTAACGACCATTTGTGTTCGATGCCGCAGCCCTCCCCAGTGGAGTGTATTTTTATAAGCTCACAGCCGGAAGTGACTTCTCACAAACCAAGAAGATGGTGCTGATAAGATGAGAAACGAATACTCACACTTAATAATTGATTATTCTGTATTTAGGATCAACTCTATTAAGGCATAATCTTGATAATCCAAATAATTGTATTTTAAAAGAATTGTAAGCTTTTTAACTTCCTCAATATATGAGAATCGGTAAGCTAAAAAATTATATTCCTTTGATTTTCAGTACGGCAGGATTTTTTGCTCTATTTGTACTGTATATATTTTCCACTACCCCGGATGATGAGATTGATATCCAGCTATCGCCCAGGCACTCCTCATATTTCGATGAATTCGGAATTCCTTCAGCGTATAATGAAAGTTACATTTCCGGTGATGGGAATGTTATGAATGTAAGGATAAATTCCCGGCATGGCGTTTCGGAACCGCGGATCGTTTCGAATCCCGTTAATCCCGATGCAATGGCGGTGGTTGCTAATGATTTTTTCGCAGAGGGTTTAGCTACAGTTTATGTATCGTTGGATGGGGGAATTCAATGGAAACAATCCGGGATCCCGCTTTCGATGATAAGGGGTGATTTGTACTATTCTGACCCGTGGGCTGAGTTCGATTTAAAAGGTAATCTTGCTTATGTGACTGTTGCAATGAGGTCCAGTGAATACAGCAGAAATGTGATTTTTAATCTTTCACGTGATAACGGACTTACCTGGATGAAGTCACCGGTTACTGTAAAGGCATTTGAATCCGAAGATGCAAAGTTCGATAAGCCTAAAGTTACATTTGATGAACAGAACAATATATATGTTACTTGGCTCGAGAAAACCCGTGGTAACGGGACGGTAGCATTCAGTGTAAGCCTAAATGGCGGGAAATCTTTTTCAGAAGAGATTGTAGTAATAAATGGCGGTATAGATTATGCCGACCTGTTTGTAAAAAACGGAATGATGTACCTCGTTTATTCTGAAGATAATAGCATTAAGATAATATCTTCGAATGATAATGGCGCTTCCTGGAGCAAAAGCACAGTCATTGCAGAGTACTCTCCATACGATGACATTGTCGAAAAGCAAAGGGTAATTAAAAGATCCGGCGATAAAGGGGTAAGAGTAAATTCCGATCCACAGCTGGTACTATTGGACGGAACACTTCACATTACTTATTCCGCTCTTTCTGATAACAGTGAATTTTCCGATGTGTATTATGTTTCGGGAGATATTTCCGGAATGAGTTTCACTGAACCCGTACGGGTTTCCGATAACCCTCATTCGGATAAGTTTATGCCCGCTATTACCTGCAAAGACCGTACAATCCATATCCTGTATTATTCTTCACAGAATGATCCTGAAAATCTTTTGACGGAGGCATTCATAGCTACTTCTATGGATAATGGAAGGTCATTCTCCTGTAAAAACATCTCTACGGAATCCTTTGATCCCCACGGTATATTGGTGGGAGGAAGCTATATGGGTGACTATATTTCCATTACAACTTCTAAAAATGGACTGGTAGGTGTCTGGACTGACGGAAGAAGCGGAAATATGGACCTGATGGCAGGGATAGTTGGGAACTTCTAATGTTCTCCCAACAAATACTTCTTTAACTCCTGAACAGCCTTACCCCTGTGTGATATCTTATTCTTTTCATCTGAACTCAATTCCGCGAAAGTCTTAATATAACCCCTGGGAATGAATATAGGGTCATAACCAAACCCGTTATCACCGCGGGATTCAGTGATAATCTGGCCGTTACAGACTCCTTCGAAGAACTGATGATATTTCCTCGTCTCATACAGGCATATTACGGTCTTAAAATATGCAGGTGAACTCTTAAGTTTGAAATCAGTTAATTCGTTGATAACTTTTTGGCAGTTATCCTCATATGTGGCATCTTCACCGGCATACCTGGCTGAATAAACTCCCGGCTTTCCTCTAAGCGCTTCGACAAACAATCCTGTATCATCGGATATAACCGGAATATTGCCCAGTGAGAATATCTCCTCGGCTTTTTTTAGAGCATTCTCCTCCAGAGTGTCACCGTCTTCGACTACATCAATTTCTATCCCTTTATCTTTAAGAGTATAGACTTTCGTATTGGGGGATGATACCGCCAGAATGTTTTTTATTTCTTCCGCTTTATGCTCATTATTTGAGGCTATAAGCAGTTCAGGGAAATTACTCATATGATAATTCTTCTTTATATTGCAGTTGGTAAAGCTTGTAATATAGTCCGCCTTTTTCCAGGAGCTCCTGGTGTGTTCCCATTTCTTTTATTTCACCTTTATGCATTACTATTATCTTATCGCATTTCTGTATTGTAGATAACCTGTGCGCAATAATGATCGAAGTCCTGCCTTCTATAAGCTTCTTTATAGCGTCCTGTATGAGTATCTCTGTATGTGTATCCACGCTTGAGGTGGCTTCATCCAGTATCAGTATCCTGGGATCATAGGCCAGTGCTCTGGCGAAAGAAACAAGCTGTTTCTGTCCTGTAGAGAGAGTTGAACCCCTCTCCAGTACTTCCTGATTGAGCTTGTTTGGCAGTGTTTCGATAAAGTTCGCCAGCCCAACATTATTCACGGCTTCGATAATCTTTTCATCCGGGATTGTTTGTTTGCCGAGATTAATGTTAGATTTTATATTACCTCTGAATAAAAACACATCCTGCAATACTATCGCGATATTTTCTCTTAGATCATGCTGTTTCATCTTCCTTATGTCCACACCGTCCAGTAGTATTTCTCCGCTGTTCACATCATAAAACCTGCATAATAAATTAATAATCGTGCTCTTTCCGGCTCCTGTTGCACCGACAAATGCCACCTTCTCACCCGCATTAATTTTAAAACTTACATTCTTTAATACAGGTTCGTCGGGGTTGTATGAGAATGAGACATCCCTGAACTCAATATTACCTTTAACATCTTCAAGTTTTACAGGGTCTTTCGGATCTTTTACCGGGTTCTTATAATCTAAAACCTCAAATATCCTTTCGCTCGATGCCATCGCTTGCTGTAGTATATTGTATTTTTCAGAGAGGTCTCTTATTGGTCTGAAGAACATTTCAGTGTACTGAAGGAATGCAATAATAACACCAACGGAAACTACTCCCTGTACAACCTGTCCTCCGCCATACCAGATAATTAAAGCCATTGCTATCGCGCCGATCAATTCCACAACAGGGAAGAATACCGCGTAATAAAATACACTCCTGATATTCTGGTCTGTATGCTGACGGTTTATATCAGCGAAATCATTTACCGTCTGTTTTTCTTTATTAAAATACTGCACTATTGATATACCGGAAATATGTTCCTGTATATAAGAATTCAGCCGGGCAATAAGCAGTCTTATCTTCCTGAATGAATCACGTACCTTCCTTCTGAATACTGACGTGGCGTAAATTAGGATAGGAAGTACAGCCAGGGTTACAAGTGTAAGCTCTACATCCAGAGCGAACATAAATGCGACTATACCGATAATCAGAAAGATATCACCGAATGCTGTTACTATACCTGATGAAAATACTTCGAATAAAACTTCGACGTCGTTTGTTACACGCGTAACCAGCCTGCCTATCGGGTTATTATCGAAGTACTTTAAATTCAAACTTGTTATATGGTCAAATATCTTCTTCCTGAGGTCGAATGTTATATTCTGCCCGATCCAGCTGGTCAGATACGTCATCCCATATTGTATTAGCCCCTGTATAACAAGACTGCCTACAAACAGAAGGATTATGAATTGCAGTCCCGGGATATCTCCTTTTGTGATGTAGTCGTCCACGGCGATCTTCGTAAATGCCGGGCGTATTGCAGCTAACCCCGAAATGGATATGGTCAGTATGACTGCCAGTATCACGAACTTCTTATATGGTTTCACGTACTGCAGCAGCCTTTTCAGCAGTGTCGAATCTATCGGTTTTCCTAAGGCTTCTTCTTCGTGCATTATTAATTAAGATCCTTTATTTCTTCTTCCAGTAATTGTTTTGTGTAGATATCATAATACATTCCCTTCATCGCAAGCAGCTCATTATGCGTACCTTCTTCCTTTATCTCTCCGTCTTTCAGTAATATTATATTGTTTGCGTTCTGAATTGATGATATCCTGTGTGAAATAATAATATTAGTTCTACCCTTCATAATGGTCTTCAACTCCTGCAATATCTGTTCTTCTGTGCTCGTATCTACTGCTGATAATGAATCATCAAGTATAAGAATCCTCGGTCTCTTATATATTGCCCTTGCAAGCGATGTTCTTTGCTTCTGTCCGCCTGATAATGTAATGCCGCGTTCACCCACCAGTGTCTCGAATTGCTTCGGGAAGTCCATTACGTCCTTGTAAAGATCAGCGGATTTAGCTGAATCTTCAACCAGCTGCTGGTTTACCGAATCAGATGAATATGCAATATTCTTGTTAATTCTGGTTGAGAAAAGGAACGACTCCTGAGGAACGATCCCTACAGCTTCCCGTAATACCTTTACCGGGATTTTCCTTATGTCATTCTTATCAATGTAAATATTCCCTTTAGTTACATCGAATATCCTTGGGAGAAGATTTATAAGGGTGCTTTTACCTGAACCCGTATGTCCTATCACACCGAGTGTAGTACCTTTCGGAATGATCAAATTTATATTCTTAAGAGAGTATGTCTCTGTATTAGGATATTTAAACCATACATCCTTAAACTCCACCTCACCATCTATATTGTCCAGCGTAATGGCTGTGTCAGTCTCGTTATTATCATCTATATCCGGTTTTGTATCCATTATAGCAAGCAACCTCTTCATAGACGGTGCCGCTCTCTGAATAATATTAACTATCCATCCGATTGCTATCATGGGCCATGTAAGCTGCCCAAGATATATCATAAACTCAGATATATTACCCAGTGTCATCTGCCCGTTAATAACTTTTAAACCGCCAAAGTAAATAACAAGTATTATCGATACCCATGTTAGCAGGAACATCATCGGGAAAGTGAATGCCTGTACTCTTGCCAGTGAGAGATTTTTCCTGTAGTAATCTCTCGACATATTATCGAATTCACCGGCCTCGTGATTTTCTCTGACAAATGACTTAACAACCCTTATCCCGGAGAATATCTCCTGCGCCTTTGACGTAAGATCGGAAAACTTTTCCTGTACTTTCTGCGAGCGTGTGTATGCAAACTTACCCATGAAATAAACCAGTATGGATATCAGGGGCAGGGGAGCCAGTGAGATCAGCGTTACCTCAGCATCAATGGACAGTAGTATATAAAGAAATACAACGGTCCGTGTCACCGTTTGCAAAGAATACATTATTCCCGGTCCGAGGAAGTTCCTCACATTATTAATGTCATTCGTCGCGTGTGCCATCAGGTCGCCGGTAGTACGGGAATTATAGAATTTTCTCGAAAGTGTCTGCAAGTGAGCAAAGAAATCATGCCGCAGGTCGTTCTCTACCTCTCTCGAAACCACTATAATAGACTGTCTCGTGAAAAACAGAAATAAACCCGATATGGCGGTTAGTACCACTATCGCGAGTGCATACTGCAGCAGCGAATAATTGCCTGTGCCATTTTGTAAGAAATCTACTGCTCTTCCTACTACCAATGGAATTACAGCGCTCACACCAATGTGCAGCACTATAAATAAATATCCGAATATTATCTTTCCCTTATATCTCTTTAGGTAGGGAGCTAAATGAAGAAGTGGTTTCATAAATTGTACAACAAATATCGCAAATATGAAGTTTTAATAAAATGCAATTTTTACGGTCTTTGCTTGCTTAATTGTAATATATATACGTATTTTCGATAACATTGTTTTGTCTTGCATAAATTTCGGAGTGGTTTTATTTTACACAAATGAAAAACCGTGTTTTAATATCATTCTGTGTTCAGATCCTTATGGGGATTTTGTTCGTATTTCCAGTATATTCAGCTGAAGGATTTGTAGTGGATGAAAGTAAAAGAACTCTGACCGAATTTTTTGGTTCAGCTGAGGACGCTGAATCCGCAAATAGAAATAAATATAGTAAAAATAAGGTTTCCAGGGATAAAAAAAGAGTTCTTTCCATATTAAAGAACTTTCAAAATATATCCATAATACCCAATACGATTTGCGAGGCGGACGCCTGTTCCGTTTTTCTCCTTAAATACTCGCAACAAATAGTTGACATCTCTTTTCTAAGATCTATACGAAGCGTTGTGATCCTGTGTTAGAAATTTCATGCCTTTCACGTAATTTCTAATAATTAATCTAAAATTTAAAATGAAATCAGCAATAGGATTTTTTCTATTACTTATATCTATATATGCATTCACTTCAACTGTGTATTCACAGGACGTAGAGAATGATCCAAAGGATACTCTTGAATATGAGACCGACGAAATTATGATTACCGGTACTCGTACGGAGAAAAAAATTATCGATATACCGTACTCCGTTTTCCGCGTGGACCAGTCTGCTTATAGATTCGAAAAGAAAACTGCCGTTAACGATGTTCTCCAAAATATTCCCGGGCTCTTTATGCAGTCCCGTTATGGTAATCACGACGTAAGGATATCCATTCGTGGATTCGGAAGCCGTTCTAATTCCGGTATTCGCGGTGTAAGAATTCTCCTCGATGACATTCCTGAATCCGAACCCGACGGTCAGACGCGTATCGAAGCAATCGACTTTAACTCAGTAGGACGTATAGAAATAGTAAAAGGTAATTCATCATCTCTCTACACTAATGCACCCGGTGGTGTAGTCAACTTCCGTAACGATATCTGGTTCAATTCATCGTTCGGAATTAACTTCAACCAGTTCGGCTCTTACGGTCTCCACGAAAACGGTATAAAAGCCGGTGTTAAAACCGATGACTACCGGTATCTGCTTACTTACAAATACCATAACTATGACGGCTTTCGTCCTCATAGTGAGGATTTTTGGCACATAGTGAATACGGTCCTTGAGGTTACTCCCGATGACAGGACTCAATTGAAAGTGCTTGGTTATCTTGCCTATGGTCTTATTCGACTGCCGGGTTCTCTTACAGCTACACAATTTGAGCAGGACCCTTACCAGGCTGCTCGTAGAGAAGTGGATCTCGATTACCGCAGGATCTCCAACAAAGGACGTGTGGGAATCAGTCTCACTATGCAGCTGGATAAAAAACGCCAAAATGAGCTCGAAATACTGGGTTACGGTACAATAAAATACTTTGAACGTGCAGACTCCCGTTACAGGATAATTAACAGGTATGGATTAGGCGGAACGATAAGATTCGTCAATCACAGCACGATATTCGGACGTGATAACGAATTCTCCGTAGGTACTGACCTCTTGTACCAGACCGGCCCGATCGAGACATATCAGAATATCGGCGGTCAGAAGAGTGATAACCTCACAGCCTTAACAGATGAAACTATCGCTAATAGCGGTATATATTTCCAGAATACTTTTAACCTCATTAAAGGTAAACTCGATTTCTTATTTACCGGTCGTTACGATAATGTTGTCTTTGATGCGAAGAACAGATTGCTGGATGCACAGAGTGATAAGCGAACCTTTGGAGATTTTACTCCTAAATTCGCATTTAATTATAAATTCACTCCATATCTGGCTGCCTATACTTCTTATGGCATCAGTTTCGATAGCCCGGCAGGTAATGAACTGGATAACTTCCCGACAAGTTCTAATCCGGGAAGGTTGTTTAATCCTGATCTGCAGCCGCAAAAATCAAATAACTTTGAACTCGGTTTTAAGGGGAACATCGTATCAAGAGGTACTAAATTCCTCAACAATGTCTTTTTCGATGCAACATTCTTTAACTACATTATTTCTGATGAGATCGTTCCTTTCGAAGTCTATGGTGACGTATTCTTCCGTAATGCCGCACAGACTCAAAGAACAGGTTTCGAGCTTGGGGCAGATATTGAGATCTATAAAGGATTAAAATTCAACACCGCGCTTACTATTAATAGCTTCTCTTATGATGAATATGATGCTGAAACTATCTCAATAGATTCTCTTGGCAATATTGTAATATCAAATCAGAATTTAGCCGGTAATGTTGTACCGAGTGTCCCTGAACAGCAATTGTATGTTGCGCTGTCATATACACACGGTTTTACCAGCAACATAACTGGCTTCGTCAAGGCTAGCACAAGGTATGTTGGTTCAATGTATGTTAATGACCAGAACTCGGAAGAAACCGAAGCTTATAACATTTTAGGAGGAAATCTCGGACTGGATATGAACTTCGGACGGTTCAGCCTGCTTTTATCCGGTGGTGTGGATAATATCGCCGATAAAGTTTATGTCGGTTTTATTAATATTAATTCATCCAGTAAACGTTTTTATGAAGCAGGTGAACCAAGGAATTTTTACGGAACTCTTAACTTAGGTTATAGATTTTAGTTTTTAATACTCTTATTATTGATTATGACTAAATTTAATGTATTTAAGTATTTACTAGGATATACAGGCATTACTGTTTTTTCAGTACTTTTGTTGAATGTTTCAAGCAGTAAAGAGAACAATCTGGGGATAGGCGCGAATTTTCGCGTCTACCCCAGTAGTGTCTCTCAAACAGAGACTTTCATCACAAGACACCCGACCAATCCAAATATTCTCTTTGCAAGCGCAAACGCATACAGCTTTTCAGGCGGCTTGTTTATAAGTGAGGGAATCTATGTCTCGACTAATGGAGGTGCTAACTGGTACGGTAATGATACCTGTACCGGGACACCGATTAATTTCCACGGTGGCGATCCCGGTATTGCAATTGATAAGAATGGTACATTCATCCTAACGAGATTAGGACGCCAGCCATTCGACGGGCTGTATTCTCATTACTCTACCAATAACGGTCTTACATGGTCCGGGCAAACCGCGATTTCAACTGACTTGTTGGAAAGAGCCACGACTGGCTCCGATGGAATTCAATCAAGTTCTTTCTATGGCAGAACGTATGCCGCGTGGGTAAAATTTACTCCTCCTTATCCTATAAGTCTATCCTATACAGATAACGGCGGGCAAACATGGACCCCCCAGCAGCAGATAAATAATCCTCCGCAAAGATGTTCAGGTGGTGAGCTTGATATTGGGCCGAATGGATCGGTCAATGTTACCTGGGCAGGGGTACAGGGTTCATCACCCTTTACTGAAGTTTATTCCGGTTATGCAAGATCGACTAACGGCGGAGTGAATTGGGCCGTTCTTGAAAATGCATTTCCGATGAACGGTATCCAGGGATTCCTTCCCGAAAAGAACGGGATACGTGTTAATGGGTTGCCAAGGATTGCTGTCGATAATAGCGGCGGACCCAGGAACGGCTGGATATATATTATCACTACTCAAAAGAATCTTGCCCCCGCAGGTACCGATCCGGACATTATTCTTAACCGCTCGACTAATAACGGGCAGACGTGGTCGGCCGGTATCAGGGTTAACCAGGATCCGCTCAATGATGGCAAAATACAATACTTTCCGGCAGTACACGTTGATGAGAATGGAGGTCTGAATGTTATTTACTATGACGATAGGAATACTACATCGGATTCAGCCGGTGTATTTCTTTCACGCTCTACAAATGGTGGAAACTCATTCACAGATTTTCAGATAAGCGACCATAACTTCAAGCCCGCTCCGATAAGCGGAGGCGGTCAGGGTTATCAGGGTGATAATATAGATCTGACTTCAATAGGCAATATACTCTGGACTATCTGGATGGATAATTCTACAGGACATTACCAGGCATGGGTAGCTCCGATTGACCTTAATTCGATCGGTATCAATAACAATACTTCATCAGTACCCGGTGTATTCGACCTTAAACAGAATTACCCTAACCCTTTTAACCCTGTTACAAAGATCGATTACGATATTCACAAAAGCGGACTTGTATCTTTGAATATCTATGATGTTAATGGAAGAAAAGTATCATCACTTGTAAACGAACATCAATCGATAGGAAGCTATTCCGTAGATTTTAAAACATCTACGACATTATCTTCAGGTATATACTTTTATACATTGGAAGTGGGGGACTTCAGAGTTACTAAAAGCATGGTATTGTTAAAGTAAATTACTTAACAAGAGCCATTTTTTTTGTGAGTGTTATTACATCGCCTCCTTTATTGGGGGCGATTGTAATTCTGTAATAGTAAATTCCTGAGGAAAGTCCGTCCGCGTTAAAATATATTCCATACTCTCCGGCGGTTTTAAATCCCTCATTATAATTTATTACTTCTTTTCCATTTATATCGAATATGCTAAGCGTTACAACCCCGCTTTGAGGCAGTTCGTATCGAATATTTGTAGTCGGGTTGAAAGGATTTGGAAAGTTTTGTTTCAAGACGGGAGATAGGGGAATGTTTGAGCCGCTGTTTGTGATACCAACATTGACGTGATTATACTTGTATATCACTCCGTTCTCACCGCAGGTGTATCCGTGAGTTGAATCGGGAAATTCAAGGTCATAGAATACAGAACTATCGGGAGTAGGCATATCTATCCAATTTTGTCCTCCGTTTGTGGTTCTTATCATCAGCTGAGCAAATCCTAAAGGACACCACCCATCATTGGGGTTCCTGAATGATATCGCGCTGGCTATGCCGAATACATTAAGATTTCGGTAATTCCATGTCCTGCCGGCGTCCGAAGAAGTTACAACTCCCGAGCCAAATTCGAAATCACCTCCCGCTCCAATAATGTTTAGTGAATCAAAAAAATGTAACTGCTGTATGGGCTCAGGTCCTACCGCCTGTGACTCCCAGTTCAACCCACCGTTCGTAGTCTTGAATATTGCTCCTGTTATATCTATTACACCTCCACTGCCAAATCCATACTGGCTATCGTAAAATGTGAATTTTATTATTGGAAATCCGGAAGTAAATGAAGAATCCACATGAGAATCTTCCCATGTATTACCTCCGTTGGTTGTGTAAACAAGTATACCGGGGTAACCGCCCATCCATCCGTGAATTGAGTCTCTAAAATAGATTGTGTTTATATAAACATCTGGCTCGGAATAAAATGTATTTGTCCAGTTATCTCCGCCGTTGGTAGTTTTAAGTATATAGGTGCCGAACTGACCTCCTCCGCCACCGACAAAGTCCCAAGCTAATGCCCAACCTGTCGAAGCGTTCAGGAAGAATACATCATTAAGTTCCAGGTCAATTTTCGAATCCTGGGAAATCCAGTTAGTCCCCCCATTAGTTGTTTTTATAATTGTACCTTTGTCACCTACAGCCCATCCTGTTATACTGTCAACGAAAGAGAGTTCATTCAATCTTGCATTTACAGTACTGTTTAACGGATTCCAGAATACCTGTGCAGTTGAATCTATAAAAGAAAAAGTTAAACCAAGAATAAATACTAAAGAAGTTATTTTTACTTTTTTATTCATGTTACTTAATAAATACAAGTTTTTTGGTCTCGGTATATTTATTTAAACTACTTACTGAGGGTAAAAATTCAAGTCTGTAATAATATACCCCTGCAGCTAATCCCGTTCCGTCCAGTATGCTGTAATAGCTTCCTGCTGTAAGAAACCCTTCATAAATTTCTAAAATTTCCTTTCCTAATGAATTGTATAATTTTAAAGAAATATGTCCTGCATTCTTTATTTCATATTCAATCCGGGTTGATGGATTGAAAGGGTTTGGATAGTTTTGCTTTAACCTAAATACATCAGGCGTCTCACCGGATATATTCTGTATATTTATCAAATCGGAATTATATTTTAAGATTGTGCCTTGCCTTCCTACGGCATAGCCGTTTCTTTCATCTGTAAACTGTACATCATAGATCTCCATGCTGTCAGGTGTAAAAACCGTTTGCCAGGTATTGCCAGAATCCAATGTATACATGAATTTCTTTTCAAATCCTAATGGCGACCACCCCTCTGCTCTTGTTCTGAAAGAAAGGGCTGATGCAAACCCGAATATTCCAAGTACCTCATAGTCCCAGTTTAATCCGCCGTTTGTTGTACGAATTATACTTGAACCAAAATCGAAATCTCCCCCGACACAGTTTATGTTAAGAGAATCGAAAAATACCATCCCGAAATACGGCTCTGAACCGAGTACGCTGCCTCCGGTTATTGACCAGTTTTCCCCCCCGTCAATTGTTCTCCATATTACACCGGATATATCGTTTGCGCCTCCCATTGCAAATCCGTAACCAGATGAGTAAAATTCTAAATCAAAAATTGGAAATCCTGAAAAAATTGAAGAATCAGTTTGAGTTTCATACCAAGCTGTTCCGCTTGTTGTTGTCTTTAATATTTTTCCATTTTCGCCACCCATCCATCCGGTAAGGTTATTCAGAAAATAGATATCATAATATAATTGATTTGTGTCGTTGTGCTGAGAATTGACCCAGTTTAACCCCCCGTTTGTTGTATAAAGCAATACGGTAAAGTATTGTGTCTGTGTGAAACGTAATGCAGTAGCCCATCCGCTATTACTGTTTATAAAATAAATACTTGATATGTAATCCGCTATCCCGCTATTTTGAATGCTCCATTTAGTACCGCCGTTAGATGTATGTAATATAATTCCTGAATCTCCGGCAGCCCAACCGGTTAAGCTGTCTAAAAAATGAACGTCATTCAATCTCTTCTGAGTGGGTGAATTCTGTTTAAGCCAGTATTGCTGAGCAGGTGAAATACCCGTCAGTATGAATAAAAAAATAATTATTAGTATTTTATGCACGTTTCCTAACATAACTACAATATTACTCTAACATAAGTAATGAGTTTATAATTACAAATATATAAATTTTAGTTATTTAAGGAAGGTTATTTCGTTTCCTGAAAAACCACTCAAGGCACATTAATAATATGAGGGCGCCGAGGAAATACGGATTAATGTTTAACGAAAAATTTCTTAACCCGCTTATTGTTGTGGATTCTCTTTCTTGCTTTGCGTTAAGTTCCTCAATGATACTCTTTATTTCGTCAGCAGGCAGACCTGTCAGATTCTGTCCTCCCGTCTCCGATGCTAAGGAAGATAGTATACTTTTATCTGATCTTGTATCTTTGAATTCAAAATTATTCTCGCCAATCAAAAACCTGCCTTCATCACTTTCGACCTGCTCGCCTCTCACCGAAAGAGTTGCAGTGTAATTGTAATCTCCGTCTGTGGGGATGTTTACACTGCCTGTGAATACTGTGTTGTTAACCTTGGTAAGTAATACTTCCTCATTTATATTATTTCCTGTTACCCGGACTTTTATCTCTTCACCTCCGATTATCTCAGGGTTGTTAAGCTCAGCATTAAACGTAACCTGTTCATACTTTGAGTAAACGTTTCGGGAAGTCTCGATGAAAAACTTTTTTTGTTTTTCTTTATCAGCAATGTATGATATGGTTCCTGCAATCAAAGAATTTAATACCTCTGAAGCGTTTGTCTTTCTTGGGTTCAATCTCCATTTGTAAAGTCCATGTACCAGAATCGCAGCGGAATGGTTGTCTTCCGTATTTTGAACTACAAAAGCAGGTTCTGATGAAGTAGTAAGTACAATTGTCTCCGATGAGGGATTGGCAATGAAATTTGTTCCACTTTTAAAAAAATTCGGCAGTCACGTAATGGAATTCAATAGTTCATTATTTCTAAATGCTTCGTTATCAAGTAAGTTTACAGTTCTTAATCCTGTTTCTGTTTCCGATTCTGAATAGCTCCCGGTTTTAAAAGGCAGGTTATCGGAAAGTACATCTAACATAGAGTAATCTGTATTTCGGCTCGCAAAGAACATTAGGGATGCTTTACCTGTTTCTAGGACTTCTTTTATCCCCGTAATAATCTCCGGATTGCTGATAGCTGTCGGGTAGCCGATAAGTACAAATGACTGGAAATCGTTAAGATTTGGTATTGTACCTTCATAAAAACTGGTTGAACTTTTTTGCGTAAGAAAGGTTGTCTCGAAATTCTGGATCTTTAGTATCTCTTCTTTTATGAATGCGTAATCACTGCTCGGTCCTCCGGATAATACCAAAACTTTGAATTTATTGTCGACGAATTTTATAAAAAATTCTTCGTGGTTGTTTTTATCCGTTATTTCACCATTTAGTGTTGTCACTTCTGCTTTATACTTCTTAACTCCTGCCGATAATGAAGTAATATCAAAATCTACGTTGTAAATCGATTTATCCTTGGATAATATAATGGTTTGAGATTTCTGCAGTACATCTTCTTCATATAGATTAACCGTAACCGGTTCGCTGTAACCGTATGAATTTATCTCGACTTTTACCGGCACTGTGCTCTCGATAAATGCTGATCTGTTATAAAAGACGTTCTTGACAAGTACGTCTTTTTTTTGAACTGTATCGCCTATAAGCAAAAAATTTAGCGGTGCGCCTATTTGCCTGGCTGTGAAGACAGGATTACCGCCTTCATTAAACATCCCGTCAGAAATGATTGTTATCGTTGATATATTGCCGGATGGATATCTCTCTTCGAGGTTAATCAATGTTTTTGTTAAGTCGGTCGAATGATTGTTTATTCCGTAAAATATTACCGAATCTCCGCTTTCATCAGTTATTCCCCCCGAAAAAGAAAAGAAGGTATTATCCGTCCCGCCAGGTAAATGGGAGCTTAATTCCCGGTAAACGCTGTCAGTAGATACATTTCTTGCTTCCAGCTCCAGGCTTTTTGAATTATCTATAAGGAAAATATTAACCGGTTCAATGCTGACCGACGAAACAAAACTTATTACTGGCGATGCCAGCAGCAGTAAAATGAAAAATAATGTAAGTGATCTTAAAACTGTGAAAAATATTCTTGAACTTTTGGAGAGGTTGGATTTTCGGTAGTAGAAAATTGCAATTAAGACGGATACAATAATTATTACGATTGTAAATATAATATTGTATTCCGTCTTAATGAAAAAGTCCATCACGTCAGCTAGTCTCTGTATAATGAAAAAACGCGGGCTTAGAACCTGATGTCCACGTATATTGTCTCTTTTAGCTCATTGAGCCATTCTTCCAGCTCTTTATTCTCTTTAAAGTAAAGAGCGAATCTTTTTATCTTTTCGTAATCATCCGGATTGGATAATGTTAGTTCATGCTCTGGTACATATTTATGTACTTTTAATAATTCATAACCGTAATTCTGGTCACCGCCTACTCTGATTGGCTCGGTTATGCCGCCATCCTGAACCATTTGTACAGCCTCAATCTCAACGCTATCAAGTGATTCCACGGGGATAAAACCTACATATCCACTGTCCCTTTTACTGTCGGTTGCCTGGGAGTATTCAATAGCAGCTTCCTCAAATGCAATCTCACCACGCTCTATTCTTGACTTGAGCTCATTCAAAAAACTTATTGATTCGAAATCCGATGATTCAAGCCGTGGAAACTTTACCAGGATATGCCGTGCCGTTCTCTTTTCACCCTGGATATCCTCAAGCTTGATTATGTGATATCCGAATTCCGTCTCCACCGGTTCCGATACTTCTCCGATGTTCATAGAAAACAATGCTTCCTCAAAGCTCGGGACATAAACCCCTTTACCTGCCGGTCCTAAATAGCCGCCATTAACCTTACTTCCGGGGTCATCTGAATTCCTGGCTGCAAGTTCTTCAAAACTTACTCCCATTCTTATGCTGTCGAGGATGTCCTCTGCCTTCTGCCTGGCTATCGATTTTTCCGTCTCCGAGATCTTTCTTGTAATAAAGATCTGTGATATTTCATATTCATTGCTTGATGCCGGGAGACTGTCCCTGTATGTCTCAAAGAATTCACGTATTTCCTTATCTGATACTTTTATTCCACCTCTAAACCTGTCACGCTTTAACCTGTCTGCTCTTAATTTCTTTTCGAGCTCCTCTCTTAATAATAATCTGATCCTGCCTAGCGACATTCCATATATCTCTTCCAGCTGGCTTGCGGATCCGACCTGTTCTATCAGTGACTTTATTCGGAAATCAAGTTCTCTGTTTATGTCATCTTCGTTTATTTCTATGCTGTCCTGTACTGCTTTAGCATAGATTATCTTGTCAGTCAGTATCTGCTGGAATACCTGCTGGGCTATCATAGGTGTGATCTCCGAAAGCTGGTTCTGTCTGGCATATAGCTGCAGCTGGTACTGGAAATCCGACTCAAGTATAATGTCATCTCCGACTACCGCAAGTATCCTGTCACCTTGTCCCGGTTGAGCATATAACCCTGCTGCCGTGAATAATATAAATAATACTGCTAATATTTTGATTACCTTCATCTTTATCTGATTCTAATGTTTTATTCTTCTGTGAATGCTTCTGACAGCACCTCTTCCTTGATAACTACAGGGTATTTCTGTTTTAATGATTCTACGTATTCTTTCTCTTTTTGTTTAAACCTCTCTTGTTGTAAAATGTTCGATATTTCCGATCTTACCTCATTGAAATCCCTGTATTTTGTTTCCTCCCCATCCTTAAATGAATATTTTTCTTTATTTGCGGTATAATAATCCTGTAATTCCTCTGGAGTGATCTGGATCTTACTCCACAATTCCTCCTGGTCCACCTTAAAGCTCAACAATCCATCTTCATATTCTTTCAATAGCGCTTTGTATTCTTCGTTGTCTTCCACATTCTCTCTCTCAGCCATTGCATTTAATAATGGGATCTCTGCAGCTGCTTTTATGATATTTAGTAATGTATTATGGTTTGCTGCATTGTTTGAGTAGTCCTTATTTGCCGTAAGGTAACCGGCAACGTCTCTTATCTTTACCTCACCGTCATCGAATTTTGCTATGACAACTTCCTTATCCTGTTCTGTGAATACCTGGTCGGGATTTACGGTTCCAACGATCTTAGTAGAATCAAATTTGCTTTTTAGTAACGCCATTCCCTCATCTACGATCTCAAAATCAAGCTTTTGCTCCAGTGCATCCATGTATTCCCTGTAAACGTTCTTATACTGGACTCCTCGTTTGTATTCCGATTTCAGCTTATCCTTCTGCTTCTCGAACGGCTCGTATTCTTTAATATCTGTTAACTTTATTATATGATACCCGAATCTGGTCTTGATGAGATCCGAAACCTGTCCGACCTCCAATGAAAATGCAGCGCTGTCGAACGGTTGTACCATCCTTCTCCTGTCAAAATACCCCAAGTCGCCTCCGTTAGGGGCTGAACCCGGATCCTCCGAAAATTCCTTAGCAAGCGTACCAAAATCCTCGCCGTTCTTTATTCTCTGTAAGATCTCATTTGCTTTGTTATATGTTTCTACTGTATCTATAACATTTCCAAGGCTGTCCGTCTTATTCTGAATCAATATATGTGATGCCTTAATGCTCTCTACTCTTTCCTTTTTGTCCGTAAGTTTTACAATGTGAAGCCCGAATTGCGTTCTGACCGGCTCTTTAGTTGTTTCACCGACTTTCATCTCATATACTACGTCCTCGAATTCCGGTACCGTCATGCCGCCGGTGAAATAATAAAGGTCGCCGCCGTTCTGTTGCACTGTCTGGTCCTCGGACATCTCCTTAGCAACTGTGGTAAAGTCCTCTCCGTTCTCTAATCGCTGCAGAACCTGCTTTGCTTTCTCATATGCCTTTACTGAGTCCTCCGGTGTTGCTGTAGGCGGAAGGTTGATTAGTATATGTGAAGCCCTGAGCTCGTACTTTCTTCTCTCGTAAAGATCCTGTATGTTCGGTTCGATAACTTCCTTATCTATCAAAAATGTGGACACAAAGCTCTTCTTGTATTCAGCCAGGTCATTTTGTATGTCCGGCGATTCCAAAAGACCCCTGTCTCTGGCGTCTTTTACTTTTAATCTGAATTTTATAAGCAGGTCAAGAAATTCCTTCCTCTGGTCCAATGTGGTCTTCTTTGCTGAATCTATGCTATTCACCGTCTTCAAAAACTGGTCTTCAAAATCGCCTAAATAGATTTTTTCATCCCCCACTTCTGCCAGCACTGTCTTCTTTTTCGATGAACACGAAGCCAAAGCCACTACCAGGCAGGATACTACTATCATCACGAAATATATCGGATATTTTGTTTTTATCATGTTAATTACTTATAGATTTAATTACCCTAAATTTTTTAGATGGAAACCTGTATTTTAACCATTTCCCCCTGCAATAACAAGTCAAACCCACCTCACAATCATTAATAAATCATTATATTACAATCGCTTATTAAATCCTTATGTTGTCATTGCGAGGAGCCGGCGACGAAGCAATCCCATTCTATGAAATATACTCTGGCTCCCCCTCTCCTTAATAAGGAGAGGGGGCCGGGGGGTGAGGTCAGAACCCCAAAATAACCCAAAACCCTCGTTCCAAACTACGATTTGGGAACGCATACACCTGTATTTCCTCTTTATATTCTCACCTATTTTTCGGAAATTTACATTGTGTCATGCTGAACTGGATTCAGCATCTTGTTTTACCCTAACAAGCAGATGGCGGATAAAATTTCAATCTTCGATACTAACTTTATCGTGTGCGACGTAGAGACCACCGGCGGCTCGGCTGTCGGCAGCCGCATTACCGAGATAGCCTTCATCAAGGTGCAGGGTTTCGAGATCACCGATAAATTCACCACGCTCATCAATCCCAAACAGCACATTCCGTCCGGCATACAGTACCTCACCGGAATCACTAACGAAATGGTAATGGATAAACCCGTTTTCAGCGAGATATCCGATAAGCTGGTCAAATTCATCTGCGACAGTGATTTTCCGAAGGGGAGGGGACGGACGCTCGCGCTTCCTCACGATACGGTCTTCGTAGGGCATAACGTACGTTTCGATTACAATTTCGTCCGCGAATCATTTCTCCGTAACCCGGACCCGCTCGGGCTCAACATGGCTACTCTCTGTACCGCTAAACTCGCGCGGCGCATTCTCAAGCGGCTCAAAAGCAAGTCGCTCGCGAATGTCTCGGCGCACCTGGGTATAGACATCGGCAATCATCACCGCGCCTATGATGACGCGCTGGCAACCGCTAAGATACTCATACACTTCCTCAACCAGTTGACCGAGGAGCATGAATTCGAGAATACATACGAAGTCCTGAAATTCCAGAACACACGCATCTACACAGCCGATAAAAAGTCTCCCGCTCTGCGAAGGGTCAAGCTCGATCTCCGCACTCTCCCGGAAAGTCCCGGCGTGTACTTTATGCGGAATAAGAACGGGGAGCCCATTTACATCGGGAAAGCGAAGTCCCTCAAGGACCGCGTGTCGTCGTACTTCCGCCATAATGACGAGCTCTCGCATAAGATACGCAAGATGCTGGCTAACGTGCATTCCGTGGATTTTCAGACGACGGACAGCGAACTATCCGCGCTGATACTAGAGTCGCGCCTCATCAAAAAGGAGAAGCCGATATTCAACTCTGCCATCAAGCGGTACCGCTTCCATCCCTTCATAAAGATAGACGTGCAAAATCACTACCCGCGCGTGGAAAAAGTTTACGAGATAGAAAACGACGGGGCGAATTACTACGGGCCCTTCTCCAGCGGGCTGACAGTCAATAAGCTGGTCAAGGACATCAACGCGCAATTCAAGCTCCGCAAATGCGAGGATAAGAAGCTCAAGCCGTCGCAGAACCACTCGACGTGCATGTATTATGATATCGGGCAGTGTAATGCTCCGTGCAACTTCACTCAGGCGCTCTCGGAATACCGCTCGGAGGTGGACCGCGTGCATAAGTACATCACTTCAGCCGAACCCGAATCCGTACAGCGCATCCTGCTGAAAAAGATGGATGACCATGCGGAGAACTTCGAATATGAGCAGGCGGCATTCATACGCGATCGCCTCAAGGACATAGAAAAAGTGATGAGCTATCAAAAGGTTATCACCTCGGCGATAAATAACAAAAAGATCATCATCAAATGCGACGCCAAGCATTCTCGCGAGGTATTCTTTATCCATAACGGGAAGCTGGTGCATACCTACACACTGAGCAAAAGCGGGGACTCAGACCAGCGCGATCTGCTCGGTGAGATAACCGATACTACCGATTACTTGTTCTTCTCCATTAGCAAGTTCGCGCGCCATAAGTACACACCGCAGGAGCTCGACGAGATAAAGGTCATCTCCAACTGGCTGGCTCTCAACCGGGACAGAAACCGCGTCCTGGAAGTCACCGACCGCCACACACAAAAAGACATAGTAAACTTCGTCTTCGGATAAAACCTCCCCTCCATCGGGAAGGGTACGCCGCAGGCGGGGGGTGGGTTGGCCACAGAGCACACAGAGTTCACATAGTCCACAGAGAAAAGTCTCTTAAAAAATTCCCCTCTCGAGAGGGGTGGCATCACGGCTTGCCGGGATGACGGGGTGTGTTAACCCTATTTCAAAGAACAGCAGTTTACCTGCGCGGGAAAAAGCCCGTGAATGAATAAACAGGCATTTATAAAAAGTGCGTCAAAAGTCCGAATCCCGTCCTGTGTAAATACAGCACCTTATTAGTTCGTAAAGTTTTTCAAGTTTTTTCAAGTTCATCAACTTTTGATAGTTTGTCATGCTGAACTTGTTTCAGCATCTAAATAACCACAGAGCACACAGAGTTCACAGAGAAAAGACACTTCTCACTTGTAATTGTCATTGCGAGCGTAGCGCGGCAATCCCGGGCTATGTAATATGATCTATCCAAAGGAATATCATTAGAGAATGTCATTCGGTTCATGGTAGTAGCTTGTTTTGACTGCTTCGCTGACAACCGCGCGCAGTGATCACTTCTCAACAAAAATAGGGAAGGAGGATGAAAGAGTAAAGAGGTCGGGAGGAGATTTTCCGGGAAAGTGTTGTGGGATGGGGTTTTTTTTGGGGGGGTACAACTTGATTACACTTATATATTAAATTTTATATTAAATAATGTATCATTAAAGCAATGCTTCTATTAACTTAACTAATTTTTTTAAAGAAAATCATTATATTGTTAAAAAAAAACAATGCAGATTTTAATTTCAATACCTGAGGCAATGAATTGGGAAAACGATAAAAATCATAATGTTAAAAAAGTTAATAAAATGTTTAAAGAAGAGATTAGGGAAGTTTCTCACAAGTATAAAATTTCTCAATCAAACATCGGAAGAGGAGCTGATTGGATTGTCTACATATTAGAATATTTTGGATATGCAATAGGTGTAGGAACTGTAATTTCAAGTCTTCTAGCTTATGTTGAAATTTATGAAAGATTAAAAGTTTTGATTGCAAAAATGAATGAAAAGAAATATCCTTTTTTTATTGATATAGATACAGCTACTATTGTTTGCCTTAGTAAGGTCTATGAAGAATTAGGGTCTTGCGAAGAAGTTGAAATTCTTTTAAAGCAAAATGTATCAAAAATAGATTTGAAAAGTGCTTTTTTTGATGATCGACCAAAAGAAAGATTAGATTCAAATCCTTTTGGATATTATATAATCTCAATTGTTGCAAAAAAAGAATCAAAGCATTATACATTTGTATTTTGTATAACATCTCTTAATAAAATTAAATTCAAAGATATGTTTATAAATACAGAATTTGAATTTTTAAATTCACAGATATAATTATGGAAGGTATAAC
>CALGOI010000287.1 GCA_937959065.1 uncultured Ignavibacteriota bacterium
TAATATATTTAACCTTGCTATAGGTTCTTTTCGTTCCTTATATTCACAAACTGTTTAAATACAGCTTGTAATCGAGGTTTTGTTTTTTTGACCGTTAGATTTTAGTTAATAAAAGGCCCTTTCTTTTTAGACATCGAATTTACGTCTGCGGTTCCGTTTAGTTAGACGTTTCTTTCTCGCAGTTCTCTTTCAGCATAGCTGCTATAAGATTTCCCACCGCGAGAGCGTCATTATTCTCAACCTGCATTCTTTCTATCATTCCTACAATCTTTCCGTCTTTTAGCATAGCCATCTGAGGTGATGAGGGAGCATACCCGGTAAAAAAACTCCTTGCTTCTTCTACTGCTTCCTTTTCCATCCCGGCGAAAACAGTAACCAGTCTGTCCGGCATTACATTGTTCTCTTTTGCCCACTTAATAGCCATTGCTAAACCGGGTCTTGCCTGTCCGGCGGCGCATCCGCATACCGAATTTACAAATACAAATGTCGTGCCTTCTTTTGATAATTCTTCCTTTACTTCCTCGGATGTTAATAATTCTTTAAAACCGATCTCGACTGCCTCATCTCTCATTGGTTTTACCATTATTGGATCGTACATTATATCTCCTTTATTATGTTTATTATGTAAACTGTTATATTGTTAATTTAATTTCCCTTTAAATGTTTGTCAAACCAATCACGTCTTAGTTTAACCGTTTCTTTCTTATTTTTTTTAAGATAATGATCGCCTCCTTCTATCTGTACCAATTCACACTTTTTAACTTGATTTTTTAATTTTTCATACATATCGATATAGTCCTGGTGTGATATCTTGTTATCTCCTGTACCATGTATCAGCAATATCGATGTATCTTTATTAATATGTTCGTAAAAATAAACTGCCGAGCGGTCTTTCTTCCGCTCTTCAAACTCTTCATCCGTATCAGCCCCGAATAGCACCTTATAAATGTCTTTGAGGTCATTTCTCATATCTTCATTACGGGTAAGGTCAGCAAGCCCGGATATTATCACGGCTGTTTTTATCCTGTCTGTCTTAGTCAGCACTTTATACGCCATCATTCCACCCCTGCTCCAGCCTTCCATACCTATCCTATCCGTGTCGCAATAGTCGAGAGATTCAGCCAGCGGGATGAGATTTAGAATATCATCAACGTCCGCTCCGCCGAACTCCTCATTCTTTCTGTATTGTGAAGCCAGCACCACATAACCCCACGATGCTATTTCACCGTACATGCCGCGCGCGAGAAATTCATCTATCAAACCTGCTTTGTGATTTCCGCCTCTGTTTCAGATAATTAATGGATATTTTCCGTTAAGTTCTTTCGGGTGGGCAAGGTAGCCGTCTACGTCGATGCCATCGGAATCATAGACAATTTTATTCACACTTACATCATCGACGGTAGAGTCACCCCATCCGCTTCTGATGAAGTTTAAATTTTTATCATCAAGCTGTATCTCGGAACTGGTTTTTATCAATACCTTTTATTCGGTTTCGACAAATTCATAAAGAGAATAATGCGACAGCTTAAGGTCAAATACCTGACCCGGTGTATATGATTCCTTATATTGCGAAGGTAATACCTTTTCTATTTTAACTTTTGCCCAGCATCCGCCATCGTGCTCGATGATCCTTGCATCGTAAAGCGCTTCTTCTTTCATCTCAACTCTATAAATTTCACCAACTTGCGGTGGATTTACCAGGTATTTCATATCCTGTCTGATTCCTTGATATATTAATAAACACATAAACAAGATACAAAATTCACAGGTGAGATTTAAGGCAATATGAGGTCAATAAAAAAAGCCCTTTGTATTTCTACAAGGGGCTTTGAAAATTACTGTTAACAATTGATCATTCTTTCAAATTTAACTTTTTTCCAATTCTTTCAGATACTTGACTAACTCTTTGATAGCTTGATATCACTTCACTAAATTTTTCTCCGGTATACAAATTCTTTATATTATCTATTTCATAATTAATTCTTTCATCGCTCCATGAAAGTTGGTTTTTAGCATAGTTTCTGAATACACTTAGACAATAATAAGTTTGGAATGAATTTCTGTTAGTATTTAAAAACTTACTAAATGCATCAAAGAAGTGAGCACTATCTGAATAACTAGCAATATTTAAAAGAAGTATGTTATACAATTGGGGTGCATATCTTGAATCGCTGTATGAATACAATACTTCTCTAAGCGCTTCTATTTGATCTATTTTCTGTGGATAAAATGAAGCATTATAAACTTTTGATGTTGATTCATACAGTTCTTTATCTATACCTGTTGGATTTTTAAATTCAATTAAAATCTCGTTAGATTCGATACCCTGGTAATTTGCTTTAATAGTATAAGTTTGTTCAATCTCTTTTTCATATAAAGATTGATTTTCAAAAAACCAGCCCATGTGAATGATTGAGGTAAACTCATCACCTGGTTTTAGCTCTGTTGAATCTATTGGAGGTACTCGATCAGTGGAAACACCTGACTCAATTAACTCTCCTTTTGAATTAAAAACTTCAAAGTTCATTGAAAGCCAAATAAATGAGTCCTTAATATAATATGCTGAGGATGAGTTATTAATTAGAATTACTTTAATCAGAACATCTTGATTAAATAAATAGCTCTCGTATTCTGGCGTAATTAAAAACTCAACATTGTTTTCTTTAACCTTGACTTCATTTTCAGTCAATGATTTTATGCCAAAAGACTGATTGAAATATATTAGTAATAACAAACTAACAATAATTAAAGGAATCGTTTTTATTAACATTGATTTCATCGCAATTAGAAAATCCCCAATTTGAGGACGGAAGAATGGCTTTTTAATCTAATATATCACTAATTTATTTAACTAACATCATTCTTTTTGTCGAAACGAAATCACCGGCTTCAAGCCTGTAAAAATAAACACCGCTGCTTAATTTACTGCCGTCAAATTCATATGCATACTCTCCGGGCAATAGTTCCTGATCCACAAGTTTAGCAGCCTCCCTTCCCATAACATCGAGTACTATTAATTTCACTTTCTTTGCACTTTTAACTTTAAACTTTATACTCGTAGTGGGGTTAAACGGGTTTGGATAGTTCTGGCTGAGATGGAATTCACCGGGCATGGTGTTTGAACTATTGTTTACATTGGTTAAATAATTATTAAACTTTACAATATAACCCCCTTCACCGCAAGTATAGACCACAGGACTGCTTTTAAAGAAATATGCATCAAACACATAACCTACTAAACGGAATGCTGTATAATGAGAAAAATTAAATCCACCATTGGATGATTTAACCATATAACCGGTGACACCATCTGTAGCACCACATATTGCATATATATACCCGTCATTAATAAATAACTCATAAAATGAACCCGGGAAGTTGCCCTGACTAAACTGATTATAAATATACTGCCAGCTTTGTCCGCCGTCTATAGTGCGCATAATGCCTGTTTGATAATATCCGAGAGAAACATACACAGTATCTCTATTAAGAGGGACAACGTCAAATAATGCGCGGTTGCCGTTATACCCGTTAAAGAAATTACTCACTATTTCCCAATTTACTCCGCCATTAGTGGTTTTATAAACACTGCCATCAATAAAAAACTCTCTTGTAAGGAAATATCCGTAGTCATCATCACTGAATGCAATTTTGTTAATGGTTTCACCTATGCTTAATGAAACATCAGTCCAGTTAGCTCCGGTATTAGTTGTTTTATATAGAGTTCCATTACCTCCGCCTGTGAACCCGGTTGTTTCATTAATGAAATAAATGCATTTAAGAGCATTTGAGCTCAATTGGTTTATCTGCCAGTTTAAGCCGCCATTAGTGGACTTTATTAATTCCCCTGCATCACTTACTACAAAACCGGTAGAGCTGTTTGCAAACAGAACGCAGTTATAAATAGTGGATGAAGAACTGATATCCACCTCTATCCAGTTAGTACCCTCGTTAGAGGTTCTGAGTAAGGTGGAAGATGTTCCAACTGAAAACCCGGTATTTTCATTTATGAAAGTTATGGATCTGAGAGTGTTGCTTGTACCGCTCTCCTGGATTGTATAATAAGGGTCGGCAAAAACCGGTGAAGACAGTAGCAGGGAAAAAAGTATTAAAGTTCTCATAAAATTTTTACAATATTATTTTTATGGGAGCTATATAAAGCTAACTGTTAATATGGGAATTAGCAACAGAGGAATTTTCCTGTTTGCGATATAACTTTTATAATCGGTTAATAAAAACAATTCATCTAAACCTCTTTCAACAGATCTTGATAAACTTGATAAACTTTATGAACCTGATAATATAATACTTATTCCACAATCAGGGATATATACGTATATAACCCTTTCTCCATTTAATAAATAACACCGCTTAATTATTTTCGTCTAACCTTTTTAAAAAAGACTACCATTATCAAACAAAATTCAACTAAATTTATTTTCTCATTTTACGCCCCGTTGTCGCAAAGACAACATAAAGCAAAAAAATTCAAAAATTCAGCAGCTCTGGAAAGTACTGTTTTTATATACCTGCTTCCGGGACTAATGACAAAATTTTTCTAAATACCTAATAAATCAAAGATGAAAAAATTCATCAAAACGAAAAACATCAGTTCAAAAACAATAACTTAAATTACAATTATTCGCCCTTATACTTACAGGCAGATTTTTAGAAATAAACACCTGTTCTTTTACATAAAGGTTTTAATGAATGAATTACCATAGCTTAATAAAAAAGCCCTCCGCATTTCTGCAAAGGGCTTTGAAAACTAATTATGAAACTGGGCTTATTTGATAAGCATCATTCTCTTGGTTGAAACGAAGTCACCTGCTTCGATCCTGTAGAAGTAAATTCCGCTGGATAAGCTTGCTCCGTTATAATCAACTGTGTACGAACCTGCATTATATTCCTGGTTTACAAGTCTTGAAACTTCCCTGCCGGTTATGTCATATAGTTTGATAGTAACAAATGACTGTTTCGGCAGATCGAATTTGATCCTTGTAGTCGGGTTAAACGGATTCGGATAGTTTTGATAAAGGTCATATTTGGTCGGAATTTCTGAACCATTCTGAGTTACACCCGTTAAGATGTCACCTTTAACAGTAACGTTATCGATTGTCCACCACCAGTCCCAGCCCGGCTGAATGGACACGAATCTTATCTTTAAGTTAGGAATATTTGTTGCATTTGGTAATGGGAATACTTCATGACTGTTTCTCTTTGAAACACCAACCCATTCCACAACGGTTGTCCAGTTGCTTCCTCCGTCGTAGCTGGCTTGTACCCTGGCGATATCCTGAGCGTCAAGAATTCTCCAGTCGTTATCCCATTCAAGCACGATATTTTGATAACCTGTGCAATTTATGTTATTCAGCACTGTTGCTGTTGTCAAAGTGGTCGATGGATTTCCGCATTCATCCGCATCGGCTGAAAATACCGGAGATTGTGACGTTGCCGGTAATGTATAAGCATTCAGATACGGCTGACTAAATGTCTGTCATACAAAAGTACCAACGTCGTTTTAAATTGTCCATCATCTTGTACCTCTTGCAAAATCATCATAAAATAATGCATTTACACCTGATCTTCTTAATGTAAGATTATATGTCTGAGTTGACTTTAACGAATCAGCTCCGTTATAAGCATATACTGCCCATTGTCCAACAAGAGAATCTCCCGGAACCACTCCCAGATTTGCAAGAATTGCATCGAGTTGTGCATTTGTTCTCGTCATTGTAGAATCATATCCGCTTCCATCGGCTGCAAGATTAATCATTGTTGTTCCTAATGTCGGACTTCCGAATTTAACTTTATATGTTGTCCCGGAACCTGACCTCGTCCATCTAAACTGAACGTTACTTGAATTGAAAATAGATGTTATAATTGTTGAATTATTTGCCGGAGCAGATAAATTAAACGCTGATAAAGTTGGTATTCCTCTTCTTAAGGTAACAGTTCTTGGGCCGTTAGCTGCTTTTAGCGAGTCGTTAGCCGGGGGATTCGGTCTGAATGCCCATACATCCCAGGCACCAACTAACTGTTGACCGGGATTTAATCCAAGTCCTGCTAGTATCTGATCAAGCTGTCCTAATGTAATTGTAAAATTGTTTGAAGAGGTTTGTTGTGTTATAAGCCTTGTTGGCAATGATGTTCCAAAGATCCATTTATATGAAGCTCCTGTAGCAGATGTATCCCATGTAAATGACGTTGTATTAGTGGAGTTCGGGATACTATTAATTGTTACACCTGCAGAAGGAGTTTGAACATTAAATGCATTAAGAGGGTAATTTGCAATATTAATGCCTGCTGTCCAAAGTTGATAATTACCTGTTGAGTTATCCATCCACACAGGCCATATCTTTGCATTACCCGAGGTTATACCTATATAATCACCTGAGTAACCGCCTGCAAGTCCTGAGATAGCTCTTGGTCGGAACCTGTGATCACTAACAATTATTTCTGACCAGGTAGATCCTCCGTCAAGAGACCTTCCTAAATAAACTTGAGCTGAATCCGCTGCAGTGTTTCTATTGTCATACCAGATTACGTTTACTCCGCCGAATTCATCAACCCTAACAGCCGGGAAAAATTGAAGTTTTCCGTTTCCGGGGGTATCCTGGTTAACTCTAATACCTGCTGACCAGGTTGCTCCATTATTTGTAGATCTTCTTAATATAACGTCAGCAGCATCGGTAGCTGCTCCTGGTGATTTTTCCGGAACCACAACGTAGATCCATCCATTTCGAGGTCCTCCGGTACGATCGATATCAATTCTCGGAAAATCATTTGTTCTTATTCCGTAAGTTCCAAAACTTGAACTCCTGATACCGTTTATATCAAACACATTTTCATTAACAGACCAGTTAACTCCCCCATTAGTTGACCTTGCAAATCCGCAATAATCACCTGTAAACGGAGAGCTTGAAATTGGAGCAGTCCAGATAAGATTAACCGCTCCTCCGGGACCCACTCTGATATCAACACCCTGTGAATAATGTCCCGCAGGAGGTACGTTTACTTGCTGAGTAGGAGTCCAGCTAACACCACCGTTTGAAGTATAAGAAACTGCGATCGGAGGATTTGAAACGTTAAACAATGACCAGACTGTATAAGCTCGTCCATAGAACGGGCTGGAAGGGTCGTCGTCTACACCTGTAAAATTTTTATCCTGTGAACCGGAAGCAATTGTAAAAGTATTAGACCATGTAAGTCCATTATTTGTAGAGTAGTTTGCAAACATTCCACTTGTAGAAAAACCAAGGTGTGACATATACATTCTTCCATTGTGGTCAATAGCAGGACCCGGATCTCCACCATGGTTCCCTATAGGTGCGCCATTAAGGGTATCACTACCAAACCATGTCGTTCCACCGTTTGTAGTTACATAAACACCTTCACTAATGAATAATGTACCGCCAATAGTTGTCATATTAGCTGAAGCCAGCATAATATTTTGGTTTGTAGGATGTCTTGTAATTATAACCTCACTCTGATTTGTATTAGTTGTCGGGTAAGGTCTAAAGTTAGGAGTTACTGAAAGAACTTCATAAGGAGTTTGTATGATCCTCATTTGATTTGTATGCTTGAAGTTCTTATCAAGGACATATGGCAAAGGACTGTACTCATCCGTAGTGTAGAGTTTTGTCATTCGCTCATCTATGTTCCATTTTCTATCATCTTTTCCTTTAAAATCCTGACCGGTAAACAAAAAGAATCCGATCAGTAATAAAGGGATGACCAGTAAAAGTTTTTTCATGTTCCCTTTGTTGAAATTTTTTGTTTGGGTGTAATATTTAACCAAATAAGGGGGATAGACAATTAATCTATCCCCCTAAGATTATTGGTAAGCTATAATATCAATATTTATTTCAAAAGTCCATTGAAAATTTTTGCTGTAAGAAATTTCCTACAGAAATTATTTAAGCAATACCATTTTCCCTGTTTGTATAAAATCACCTGCTTCAATCCTGTAAAAATACACTCCTGATGAATATTTTGCAGCATCAAAATCAGCTGAGTATGATCCCGGTTCAAACATAGAATTTATTAAGCTAGCTACTTCCCTCCCTAAAATATCAAAAACCTTTAGTTTTACATGAGATTGTTTTGGAATATCAAATTTAATCCTTGTAATAGAGTTGAACGGATTTGGATAGTTTTGGTGTAGAGTGAATTTATCCGGAATAAAATTTCCAGTTACTTCATTACCTGTATATATTCCCTGGTTAATGAATATATTATCGAATAGCCATTCGTCATCCGGTTCCAGACCTTCACTTCTAAACCTAAGCTTAAATTCGGTATGCAGGGCATTCGCAGGGAGTATTAAAGCTTTATCCGAGAAAGGTGCAAAACCATTATTATTTGTGCCGGTAAAAGCAATCAACTGCTGCCAGGCTCTAGTACCGTCAAAGTATTCAAGATAGATTTTTTCATCTGTTTCAAGGTCATGTTCACTATGTTTCAAAAATATTGTTGCTGTAGAAAAAGCACTGAGATCCCTGGTCTTAGATTCCAAAATACCATCGCCTCTGACAGAGAGGAAGTAAGGTGCTGATGGAACTTCAAACGGGAAAACTCCACCAATCGTACTGTCTTTGTTTATAACCCTGAAAGCAGATGTACCAGGGTTCCAGTTACCAAGGTTTAAGAATGGAAACGTAAAGTTATCTCCTAATACAATCTCACCATTATTAATCTCTCTTTTTACTTGATTATCATCAAAATACATT
>CALGOI010000288.1 GCA_937959065.1 uncultured Ignavibacteriota bacterium
TTGTATCACAGGATAAACGTTCTTGCTATAAACATTCCTCCTTTAAGGGACAGGGCTGAAGACATAGATGTGCTGGTTGGTTATTTCACGGAGAAGATTTGCAAAGCAAATAATATTAACGTAAAGAAATTCACTTCGCAGGCAATACAACTCCTAAAGACCTTTAGGTGGCCAGGTAATGTCCGGGAGCTGAGGAATCTTGTGGAGAGGTTGATTTTTACTGTGAATAAGAACACTATAGATGCTGATGATATTGAAATGCCGGGTTCGAAGCACTCGAAGGTTCTGACCGACCTTGTAAACAAGAATATGTCTCTGAATGATTTTCAAAATGAGTCGGAAAAGCTGTTCCTGACAAAAATGCTTAATGATTATGATTACAATGTTACACAGACGGCGGAAGCGCTTAAGATACAGCGAAGTCATTTATACAAGCTAATGAATAAGTACGACATACCCTTACCGAGTAAAGTGAAGTAGTTTATTCGCGTCTTTTAGTTTCTCTAACAACCATTGTTTTTTCAGAATCAATTCCTCACGTTTTACATCATATTCAAGTTCGCTAAAAAATTTCGAATCATTCTTTTCGATCGCTTTTAAAAGCTTTCCGTAATATTTAATAAATCCGGAATACCTTCTTTTAAAAAGATTTGATACATTTTTATTGTTTGTAACGAACTTTTTAAAGCTGTCCAATGCTGAATAGGCAGAATTTAAGGTCATTGTTTCAAGGTATATCTGCAGAAGTAGAATCTTTACATCAGCTTTATACACAAAAAGTTTATATTTAACTTTATTCAGATACTCCAGTGCTTTATCGAAATTCTTTGTTGTAAAATATAAATGCGCGAGCGAGTGATTATAGACATTATCCTTCAGATTAGGTGTAATAAAGATTATATAGTCGTTTATAAACTTCTCAGCCCACCTGTATTTTTGTAAAACCATCGCAGTGAATACTATATTCCTGAAAATTTCGACCGGAATAATCACACTATCCGGTAAGCACAGTATATTCCTTTTTATCATTTTGTTATATATGTCAAACAATTCCTTATAAAAATCAGATCTACCTCGTTCAATTTTTTCAATAGCCAGACCTTCCAGCCGGATATATAAATTATATTGCTCTTCATGGTTAAGATAATCTATTTGTTTCTCAATACTTTTCTTAAAATCGTAAAAGCTTTTATCGTCATCGATGTTTTTATTAGCGCGGTACATATTATTGTATAGTTTTACCAGTTCAATATTCTCAAAGTTATTATCGCTAAGGTATTTTATATAACTATCAAAATTAAAATTCTCTATAAAATAACCAATAAAATCATGTTTAACATTAATGTTGTAAAGGTCTTTATGAATATTTAAATCATGATATGTTTCGGGAAGTTTAATGAGAAAATAAGCTAATAGGTTATTTCCAAATTCCTGTAAATATTCTTCATTACCTTTTTGATTGTCAGTCAAAATCGAAAATTCAGTCTTTTTGGAGGCAAGTAACATTTTATGTATAAAATCGTTTGGAGATGAAATAGATGATATACCGGCATGTGAAAATTCCTTCTTTGCGCTTGAATAAAGTTTTCTTTTTATTAATTCCGCTATTAGGTACCTTGAATACCCTTGTCTGTCTAGACCGGTACTCTGTAATACTAAAAATTTTTCCAGCAAAGAAAGAAGGTTAGACATCATAATTCTCATGACCAGGTCATTATACTTTTTACCGGGAAAAAGGGTTTTAAAAGTTTTTTCTTTGGTAAGCTGATGGCTTTCAAAATTCGGATAGTATCCTTTAAGAGTAATAAAAAGTCTTACAACATTTTTATTTTTATTGTGATAGGGTGAATTAACAAAATCTTTGAAAGATTTCATTTCATCAAGTGAAAACGTTTCGAGTATATCAAATACTTTACTTTTAAACATTTGCGCGGTGTTTTCTAATCAAATATAGTTAAATCCAATATAACTTTGCACAATCGATTTTAGATCAATATCTGTGTATTTTTGAGCAGAATTGAAGTATTTGAACTCCATTATCATCATTTCCCGTTATAACAATTAAAATTATTATTCTTTGTTTTACACCTGCCAGGGTGCTATTTTTAGCACAAATCAATCTTCAATATGTACCGGAAAATAGTCGAGCTTGACTGCAGCAAGTATCCCGAAATAATTGGTAGTTCGCTAAAACTTAAAGGACAGGAAAAAGATGTAATTAAAGCTGCTTTGAGAATTGCAATGGAGACAAACGGGCATCAAAATACCCTGGAATTGAGAAAGCAGATTAAATACTTAATCAACAAAAATTCGAAATAAAATTATTTCGTTAACGAAATCAAAATTAAAATAAAAATGATACTTGTAAGAAATGTATTCAGACTTAAATTCGGTAAAGCAAGAGAAGCAAAAGAGGCTTTAATGAAAATGCAAGAAATAAGTGATAAACTCGGATATCAGAGAGGAAGGCTTCTCTCCGATCTAACCGGCCCCTCATATACATTTGTCCTTGAAATAGAACTTGAAGATCTTAGTCTTATGAACAGACTGGGGGAGCTGTTTGGTAATCAAGAATGGCAAACGGCTTATAGAGAGTTTGTTCAATTTGCTAACTCGGGCTATAGAGAAATATTTACAATAGAAAACTAAAGGAGAAATTATGGACCGTTATATGATCGAATCATTCCACGACCGGGATGATTGCCTTCATGTCCTGGATGAGTTCGTTGTTTACGGACATATCACACATTTCGAGTGGGGATGTGAGAATGGAATGTGTAAAGGATGGGCTGTAGTGGAAGCAGATAGTTCCGAGGAAGCATTACTTAGCGTTCCCTCCAATGGTACGCAAAAAAGCCAGCGCTTATAAACTTTCTAAGTTCACACCTGAGCGTATTCAACATTTTCACGAAGAAGTTTAATATTAAATAATTAAAACTCATTGATATGGAAATCAACACAATTGATCAGACTAAAGCGGAAGAATTTGCAGGTCATATGCTCAATACGTTAAATGGTGGATTTATTTCACTGGCTATAAGTATAGGTAAACGTACCGGACTGTTTGAAGTAATGAAGGATATGGAGCCCTCAAATTCGTTTGAAATAGCATCCGCTTCCGGATTAAACGAACGTTATATCAGAGAGTGGCTTGGAACAATGGTTACCGGAAAAATAGTGGAATATGATCCTATTACCGGAAAGTATTACCTTCCTGCAGAGCATGCCCCATTTCTTACTGAGATCGGAGGAATGGATAATATGTCTTTGTTTGCCGACACCCTGTTTTCAACCGTGGATTCAATTGATAAAATTGTTGAATGCTTTCACAAGGGGGGAGGCGTAAAATATGATGAATTCTCACAATGCCTGCATTGTATTAAGGAGTTATCAATTCCGTATTATGATAACCTGCTAATTGATAAAGTACTTCCTCTTATTCCCGGATTAAAAGAAAAAATGGCTAATGGTATAAAAGTACTTGATATAGGATGCGGTCATGGACATGCAATTAATGTCATGGCCCAAAATTTCCCTAACAGCTCATTTACAGGTTATGACCTTGTTCCCGATAGTATACGCGAGGCCAGAAAAGAAATGGAGGAGTATGAATTAAATAATGTTCGTTTTGAAGTACACGATGTAAAAGAGTTAAATGAAGTAAATAATTATGATCTAATCACTGCTTTTGATGCGATTCATGACCAGGCACATCCCCGTAAAGTTTTAAGCTCAATCGCGAAAGCGCTTAAAGATAACGGAGTTTTTTTAATGGTAGATATAAAAGCCTCAAGCAAACTTGAAAACAACCTCGATCATATGCTTGCACCGGCATTTTATACTGTCTCATTGACTCATTGTATGACTGTCTCGCTGGCTTATAACGGAGAAGGATTGGGAACTATGTGGGGAAAAGAAAAAGCTGAGGAACTTCTTGCAGAAGCCGGTTTTAAAGTGAGTGGTATTTATGAACTTCCTGAAGATATTATGAATTATTATTACATATGCCAAAAATCCTAAAATTGATGAATTATATCATCATTTTATGCTCCAAGCCTGTCCGTTAATACGGGCAGGCATTTAATCAGAATTCTTCTGCCTGAATATCTCATACAGGAAAACACCCGCCGAGACAGACGCATTGAGTGAGTCTAGCTTACCTGCCATCGGGATGCGGAGCAGTATATCACAGTTTTTGCGAATCATCTCACGCATACCCTGTCCTTCACTGCCGATCACAAGTCCGAGGGGCATTTTCAGGTCGGTTTCAAAGATGGTTTTATCGGCTTTAAGGTCAGTGCCGGCAATCCAGTATCCGTTTTTCTTAAGGTATTCTATGCTGTGAGATAGATTGGTTTCTTTAGCTATGGGAATATGATTTACCGCGCCGGAAGACGATTTGTAGACGGTATGGTTTACTTCAGCCGAATTATGACGGGGGATTACAATTCCGTCCGCTCCAAGGCATACTGCAGAGCGGATTATTGCCCCCATATTATGCGGATCGGTGATCTCATCCAGTAAGACTATGACCGGGTTTACTATACCTTTATCTTTGATATCACTAAGAATATCACGTAATTGTGCGTATTCGAAATCTTTAATAAATCCGATCACGCCCTGAGAAATCCCTTCTTTCTTGTTATTGCGATTAAAAAACTTCTCGAACCCAAAACGGTTAAGCATCATAATATTAATGCCGTTATCCTCAGCCAGCTTAACTATTTTTTTAAGTTTCGGCTCAGGTTTAATGGTCTTAAGCAGTACGATCTTATTAAGCTCTTTAGGAGTTGTAACGAGGATCTCGTATACGGGATTTTTACCGATTACTATCATTCAGGGACGTATTACTGTAATTCTTAATTAAATTAATATAATTATATTTGTTGTTTAATTTAATTAATAAAATTTAACCACCTAACAGGTAAATATATGGGTAAATACAGACTGGAACATGATTTTTTAGGTGAAGTGGAGATACCGGAAGAGGCGTATTACGGTGTACAGACTGTAAGAGGCAGAGAGAATTTCAAGATAACGGGCAGGACATTGAATGAATTTCCGTTTTTTATAAAGGCTCTTGGGTATGTAAAGAAAGCAGCCGCTCAGGCGAACAATCTGCTGGGTGTACTTGATAAAGAAAGATGTGAGGCCATAGTCAAAGCCTGTGACGATGTGATCGCAGGAAAGTACAATAGCCATTTCATAGTGGATATGATGCAGGGCGGAGCCGGGACATCGACCAATATGAACGCGAACGAGGTTATTGCGAATATCGCTCTTGAATATTTAGGCAGGCAGAAGGGAGATTACGAGTATCTTCACCCTAATAATCACATTAACCTGTCACAATCCACTAATGACGTTTACCCGACGGCAATAAAGATAGCGACTTATTTCATGACAGAAGAACTGCTGGAATCGATAAAGGTTTTAAAATCGGCTCTGGAGGATAAAGAGAATGAATTCGATGATGTGCTTAAGATGGGAAGGACCCAGCTGCAGGACGCAGTTCCTATGACTCTGGGACAGGAATTCGGCGCGTACGCAGTTATGGTGGGTGAGGATATGGAGAGAATAACATACGTGATGAGATTAATCAGTGAGATAAACATGGGCGCGACAGCCATTGGTACACAGATAAATACACCGGAGGGATACGCGGAACTGGTTTCCGAGATACTCAGGACAGAGACGAAGCTTCCCCTGGTAGCATCAGCAAACCTTGTAGAGGCAACACAGGATACGGGCGTATTCATACATATAAGCGGAGGATTGAAAAGGTATGCTGTGAAATTATCCAAGATATGTAACGACCTAAGACTGTTATCCTCAGGGCCGAGAGCGGGGTTAAATGAGATAAATTTACCGCCTATGCAGCCGGGCTCATCCATAATGCCGGGCAAGGTCAATCCTGTAATACCGGAGGTTGTGAACCAGGTGGCATTCCAGGTGATAGGCAATGACCTTACAATAACAATGGCGTGTGAAGCGGGACAGCTGGAGCTGAACGTTATGGAGCCGGTGATAGCATTCAGGTTATTCGATACGCTTAATATATTAAAGAATGCTTCAGATACTCTGACTGAAAAGTGTATTAGAGGTATATCAGCTAACAGAGACGTATGCCTTGGTTATGTGGAGAATAGCATAGGGCTGTGTACTGTACTGGTACCTAAGATAGGGTACGAGATGGCTTCGTCTATAGCTAAAGAAGCATTGAAAACAAACGATTCGGTCTATAATCTTGTACTTGCGAAAGGATTGATGACTAAGGAAGAACTTGAAGTGATACTGAAGCCTGAAGGAATGATCAGGAAGCGATAATGGAATTGAGCAGGGAAAATATATGGGGATACATCGATAATAAATTTAATGAGCTGAGTATAGAAAAAGGTTGTTTGTATGTAGTTTCGACCCCGATAGGGAACCTGGATGATATTTCGTTCAGGGCATTGTTCATTTTAAAGAACGTAGACTATGTTGCTTCAGAAGATACTCGTGTGACCGGTATCTTATTGAAAGAATATGGTATACAGACAAAGCAGATAAGTTATTTCGCTCAGGTTGAGCAGAAAAAGCTTGATGATCTGATCGGAAAGCTCAAGGATGGGAACAGTATTGCATTAGTCAGTGATGCCGGAACACCGGGGATATCCGATCCGGGGAATATACTGGTATCGAAGTGTATAGAAGAGGGGATAGAAGTAAGAAGTATTCCCGGGGCGAGTTCGCTCATACACTCGATTGTTGTATCGGGATTCAATTCAAGCAAGTTTTATTTCCAGGGGTTCCTGCCGCAGAAGAAAGGGCGTTCGGGTATACTCGATGAGCTTAAAGAAATAAAAATGCCAATAGTGATATTCGAATCAAAGTATAAGATGAGTAAAACATTAAACGATCTTTTAAAAGTATTTGGAAATAAGGAAGTGTCGATATCGAGGGAGCTGACGAAGAAATTCGAGGAGACGCTGAGAGGCAGATTAAAGGATATTGTGAAGCAGCAGTTAAAATTAAAAGGTGAATTCGTAATAATAATCAACAATAATTAATAAATTTAATGAGTAACAACGAAGTAAGAGTACGATTCGCGCCGTCACCGACCGGATATGTACATTTAGGGTCGCTCAGGGCGGCGTTATTTAATTTTCTTTATGCAAGACATACAGGAGGTAAATTCATACTCCGTGTTGAGGATACAGACAGGACAAGATACGTAGAAGGAGCAGTTGAGAATCTCATCAGCACAATGAACGAGCTCGGGCTTGATTATGATGAAGGTCCAATAAAGGGTGGTGATTTCGGTCCGTATTATCAGTCAGAGAGGCTGGATATTTACAAAAAGTATGCGCTTGAACTGGTTGAAAAGGGATATGCTTATTATGCGTTTGAGACAGCAGAGGAGCTGGAAGAAATGCGGAAGATGGCAAAGCTGGAAGGCAGGATGACATCGTACGACAGGAGGGGAAGGAATCTAACCGATGAAGAAGTGAAAGCAAATCTCGAGAAGGAAATGGCGTATGTCATAAGGTTAAAAGTACCTCTCAATGAAGAAGTGAAGTTCGATGACGTTGTAAAAGGCACGATCAAGATAGAAACAAACATGGTGGATGACCAGGTGCTTTTAAAATCGGATGGATTTCCGACGTACCACCTGGCAAACGTGGTGGATGATCATTTGATGGGAATTACTCATATAATCAGGGGTGAGGAGTGGATCACTTCAGTACCGAAGCATATTCTCCTGTACAAAGCACTAGGGTGGGAAGTTCCGGTAATGGTACACTGTCCCTTGATACTTAACCCGGATAAAACCAAGCTGAGTAAAAGGCAGGGTGATGTTGCTGTGGAAGATTATTTAAGGAAAGGGTATATGCCCGAAGCGCTGGTGAATTTTATGGCTCTGCTTGGTTGGCATCCCGGGGAAGGGGAGCAGGAAGAGTTGTTCAGTATGGAGCAGCTAATAGAGAAATTCACTCTCGAGAGGATACAGACCTCCGGGGCGGTATTCAGCGTAGAAAAGCTCGACTGGATGAACAATCACTACATTAAGGAGTATGATCTTGATAAGCTGACAGATATGGCGATACCATTCTTTAAGCATGAGCACGTGGATACATCAGACCGCGAAAAGATAAAGGAAGTTCTCGATACAATAAGAGTATATTTGAATAAGCTTGAAGATATTCCTGAACATATTGGTATGTTTTATAATGAAGAGGTCAAGGTCGGCGGTCATTTAGAGGATATACTTAGAGAAGATACAAGCAAGACGGTCTTTAAGTCACTTGCAGATAAGATAGAAGCGAAGGATAAAGTCGAGCCGGAAGAGTTCAAAGCGATGATGAAGGAGGTTCAAACTGAAACAGGCATAAAGGGCAAGCAGTTATTTAAACCTGTGAGGATCGCGCTGAGCGGAAGAGAGGATGGTCCGGAGCTGCCGAAGATAGCAACAGTTTTGGGTAAAGATAAGGTGGTCAGGTTTTTGAGAAGGTGGGAGTGACTTTTAAAGTATCCAAAAACTTAGGGGATTTGTCATAAATTAAAAATATATGGATAAATTTCAAGAAAAAGTATTAGTAATAAATGAAATGGTGGATGATTTAAGTGAATTACATCCAAACTTAAAACGCGATATTGAATCGCTAAAAATAAGTTTAATGTATGTATTTGAGAAAATTTCACTTGGGATATCTAGAAATCTATACGATTTATGTAAAAAAAGATTAGTGG
>CALGOI010000289.1 GCA_937959065.1 uncultured Ignavibacteriota bacterium
TCATACGCTAACGGTGATGAAGCTTTAGTAGATGTATTAAGATTATCACAGGGTATGACATACAAAGCTGCTGTTGCAGGACTTAATCTAGGTGGTGGAAAAGCAGTTATCATTGGTGACTCAAGAACTCAAAAATCCGAGCAATTATTCCGTGCTTTTGGAAGATTTGTCGAGGGTTTATCAGGAAGATATATTACAGCAGAAGATGTTGGTACAAATGTAAAGGATATGGAATATGTGATGATGGAAACCAGGAATGTAACTGGTATCCCGATTGAATTAGGCGGCAGCGGTGACCCTTCACCGGTTACAGCTTATGGTACTTATGTAGGCATGAAAGCATGCGCGAAAGAAGTATGGGGAAGTGATTCACTCGAAAACAAGAAAGTTGTTGTACAGGGTGCAGGTGGTAACGTAGGAAGACATCTATGTAATTCACTTCACAAGGAAGGTGCTAAGATCTATGTAAGTGATATATATGAAGAGAAGTTAAAGAGTCTGGTAGATGATTACAATGCTGAGATAATCTCAGTAGATGACGTTTATAGATTTGATGCAGATATATTCTCACCTGCAGCTTTAGGCGCTATCCTTAATGATGAAACTATACCGCAGTTAAAAGTTAAGATTATTGCAGGCGCAGCTAATAACCAGCTGAAAGATGAAGACAAACATGGTGCGATGCTTAAGGATATGGGTATTTTATATGCTCCTGATTATGTCATTAATGCCGGTGGTCTTATTAACGTTTACAGTGAGTTAGAAGGATACAATAGGGAAAGGGCTCTGAAACAAACAGCAGGTATATACGATATTATGACTAACATTATTGATATTGCTAAGAAACAGTATATCCCTACACATCTTGCATCACGTGAAATAGCTGAGAAAAGGATCAAATCAGTTACAAGTGCTAAGAAGGTCAGGGTTTACAGGGATCTGAATTTATTTAAGATGAGAAATCTATAACCTGATTGATTTGGACTTAACTATCTGGATATTGGTAATTGTGATTAGCATAGTTACGATAATTTTGACAATGCTTACATCAGTAACAAAATGGGGTGATAAGATGGTTGATAAGTATGAAAAGGATGATAAAAAAGAAACTGAGTAGTTTATAAAAAGCCCTCTAAATGAGGGCTTTTTTAGTAGTCTTTATAACTTTTTTCTTCAGTTAGTTCTGAACCGGTCGAAAAATTTATTTCCCGCTTTATCCGGCTTCTCTCATCGTTAGTGATATAAACACTTCTTGCAAGTTCAGTAAATGCATCTCCAAAGTCTTTATTTCGTTCGCAATCTCTGATCTTATCCTCAATATCCCATAGGTTTTTATTGACTAAAAGTAATTTCTGATAAAGCTCACTGCTTTCGTTAATTCCGATCTTATCAGCGGCTTCTTTGAGATGAGAATATTATCTTCGAATATTCTCTAACTTTTCTTGCTCCTTAATATTCTCCATTTTTATGGAAAGTATTGTCAGCTTATCAATGATTTCACCGTTGGAAACTTCTATCTTCATAATTGATTAAATAAAAAATCCGCCAGGTTTTCACAAGGCTGATTATATTAGTAATAATACTTTTGTTTATTCTGTTGCGTTATCTTCAGTCACCATTTCGGTTTCTTCGACAACTTCTTCAACTTTTTTCTTTGGTTCAGTGGCTATTACTTGCTTGCTGTCGATTCTTTTCTTTTCTTTGATCTTTGTAGCAGCCTTACCGGTTAATTTTCTGAGGTAATAAAGCTTAGCTCTTCTTACACTTCCTTCTTTTACTACTTCAACTCTGTCGATCTTAGGTGAGTTGATAGGGAATATCCTTTCAACACCTACACCGTTTGAAATCTTTCTAACTCTGAAAGTCTTATTGATACCGCCGCCTTTGATACCCATTACTATTCCTTTGAATTCCTGGGTTCTTTCTTTATTACCTTCGACAACTTTTACGAAAACCGAAACAGTATCGCCGGGGTGAAAAACCGGCATATCATCACGAATCTGTGCCGCCGTAACTAAATTTAATTT
>CALGOI010000290.1 GCA_937959065.1 uncultured Ignavibacteriota bacterium
TCCGACGCAAATTTCCTGATCCCGATGAAAGGTATGGTGCAGTCACTAAATGTATCTGTTGCTTCTGCTGTTTGTCTATATGAAGCCCTCCGGCAGCGTGAAGCAGCGGGAATGTACGAAAATTCAGAATACACTGAGAGCGAGCTTGAACAAAAACTTGAAATTTACCTGAATAAGTAATCAAATATGCTTCCCAAAAATATTTTAAAAGCTTTAAAACTAAAGACTTCACAGAATTTTCTGTTTATATCCGGTCCTTGCGTGGTCGAAAACAAGGAAGTTGTACTTAAAACCTGTGGAAAACTTAAGGATATTACTGATAAGCTGAAAGTTCCTTTTGTGTTTAAAGCCTCTTATCAAAAAGCAAACCGCACTTCCGGTAAGTCTTTCAGAGGTATCGGAATGGAGGAAGCATTATCCATTTTAGCCGCGGTGAAAGATAAATTTGATGTACCTGTTTTAACTGACATACATTCCGAGATCGAAGCGGAAATAGTGAGCGAATTTGTTGACATTCTCCAGATTCCCGCGTTTCTGTCAAGGCAGACTGAACTGCTCGAGACAGCCGGTTCGACAGGGAAGGTGATCAATATCAAGAAGGGACAATTCATGGCACCGGGCGATATAAAGTTTCAGGCGGAAAAGGTTGCCTCAACAGGTAACAAAAAAATAATGCTGACTGAAAGAGGAAGTACCTTCGGTTATAATAATCTCGTTGTTGATATGCGTTCACTTGAAATTATGAAGAAGTCCGGTTACCCGGTTATTTTTGATGCTACTCATTCAGTGCAGATGCCTTCCGCTGATAAAGGCCTGAGCGGGGGAAATCCGGAATTCATTCCGGCTCTAAGCAGGGCCGCCGCCGCTGTAGGTGTGGACGGGTTTTTTATGGAAACTCATCCAAACCCGTCAAAAGCATTAAGCGATGGTAGTAACATGCTTAAACTCGGTAATGTAGAAAAGCTTTTAATTGATCTGTTAAAAATTCATAAACTGGTAAAATAATTTAATGTCCTCATCTAGATTTTCCCTAAACAAAGAAAAGATACAGGGTTCATATTACATAGGAATATTCCTCGTTGCACTTTCGACTTTACTTCTTGAGTTCACACTCACCAGGGTTTTGTCAGTATCCCTGTGGTATCATTTTGCATTTATGATCATTAGTGTAGCATTGCTTGGATTTGGTGTGAGCGGCGTCGTACTGGCAATGAATAAGAAACTGATGAAGATGGAAACGGACAAGCTGCTTACTTTTCTTTCGATATTCTTCGGGATTAGCGTTTTGCTTTCATTTATTATAATGAATAATATTCCCCTCGACCCGTTTAGCCTTCTAACTGATCCGGTACAATTTATATATCTACCCATCTATTACATAGTGATCACGATTCCGTTCTTCTTTTCGGGATTAATAATTTCGGTTTTACTTACAAAATTTAAATACGAAGTTTCACGCTTATATTTCTTCGACCTTATCGGAGCCGGTTTGGCAACGTTTGCTTTTGTGCTCTTTATGCCTTGGGTCGGCGGTAACGGGACAATTGTATTGATCTCGATGCTTGGATTTGTTTGCGCAATAATTTTCGGTTTGAAAAATCAGACAAAATGGGCTTTTGCTGCATTCATATTAATGATATTATCCGGTTCCTTTTTGATAGATGTCGATAACAGGCTTCCTATTAATTCAACGGAGAATAAGATATTCGGTAATTATATTAAACAGCGTCCTGACCTGAAAATGATGACCGAATGGAATACCATCTCCAAGATCGATGTAATGAGAGACGAGCAAGAGTCACCCGACGGATACAATGTGCTGCTTGCGATAATAGACAATGGTAATGCAAGCACTAACATCCCTAATGTAAAATCGCTCCCGCCGGAAACTAAACCCGCGGATGCATCCAACCTTGCTTTCGTGGCGCTGGATACCATAGATAAGACTTTTATTATTGGTTCAGCCGGGGGAGGTGAAATTCTTACTGCACTCTACCATGACGCAAATAAAGTAGTCGGTGTCGAGATTAATGGAATTCTGAATGACCTCATATCGCAGGATCTTGTCAGTTGGACCGGCCCTCTTGTAAAAGGGAATGATAAAGTAACCCTTATAACCGATGATGCAAGGTCCGTAATTCGAAGCAAAAGAATAGCCTACGACGTTATAATCTCCGCGCATACTATATCCGCGTCCGCCGTATCCAGCGGCGCAATGAGCCTGGTGGAAAACTACATTCTTACTCAGGAGGCTGTAGAGGAATACCTCAACCACCTTTCACCGGGTGGAGTGATGTATATTTCCCGTCCTGAGACACAGGTACCCAAGCTGATCACTACATTAAAGAAAGCCCGCTTGAATACAAGTCAGGGCATGGAACAAAGCAAGAATAATTTCATAGTGTTCAGGCGTCCTCCGAATGCTTTCGAAGGAGACAAGAGCTTCATGGCAGGTGTACTATATAAGAAAGACGGTTTTAATTACGATGATATTATTAAGGTAAAGAATGAGGCAGCTATGCTGAGCATTAACATAGAATACGACCCGCTGTCTGACCAGCCGGGAATTTATCGTGACCTCATTCAATCGGATAATATAGACGCAATAATAGAGAACTACGATAAAGACATTGCTCCCGCGACTGACAATAAACCGTTCTTCGATAATAACCTTGGATTTTCGAATCTCACGATCGAGGGAATGAAGGAATCTTTTGCGCAGGATGATAAAGGTATTCTTGCCTTAAAAGACAGGCCTGTTGCTGAAACGACATTGTTAGCAATATTTGTGCAAACATTTATTATTGCCGGTTTACTTATTCTTTTTCCGTTAAGGTTTTTAAAAAAGGAAGACAAATCTAAATTTTCAAAGCAATTCCTCTTTTATTTTGCTTGTCTTGGGCTGGGATATATTATGATGCAAATTGCATTAATACAAAAGTTTACCTTGTTTCTCGGACAGCCCGTTTTTACTCTCCTGACTGTTGTAAGCACCATGCTTATTGCCTCGGGTGTGGGCAGTATGGTCTCAATTAAATTTTTTGCAAATGCTAAAAAGAAGTTGTATATTATATTTGGAATTATCTTTGTTCTTGCAGTTTCACTGGCATTCCTTCTGCCAATTTTATTTGATTCCCTCGTAAGGCTCGATCTCTTGTGGAGAGTAATTGTATCAGCCCTGATTATAGCGCCTCTGGGATTTTTTATGGGAATGCCTTTTCCTATCGGGCTTACTTTGATTGATGATAATGACCGTAGATACGCTGCCTTTGCGTGGGGGATTAACGGATTCTTTTCGGTCATTGGAACTGTTACTGCAATAATTCTAGCTATGATCACAGGTTTTGTATTTGTTTTTTTAATAACAGGATTGATTTACGCATTAGCATTGTTCTTTATCAGTAAAAATATTGATGTTGTTTTAAAAAAGTGAATTAAGATTAGTTTACATTTAAGGGTTAATATCTGGAGAAATTTGATTTAATTGTCAAACAATGGAATACCGGATTGATAATAGCGCTTTTTTTATTTACCTACCTGAGGACGAACTTCTTGCTGGTAGTACTGCCCTAATTGCAGCTGCATTACATGATAGTAATGTAATCGATGCAGACATAAAAGATCATTTTATAATTTCTAGTGAAGATAGGTTTCGAGAAGAAGATCCATATATAGCCGAATTTACTTTTTTTGGTTCTGTAAGAATTATTTGAAATAGTTCGAGATTTATTTTTTCTATCA
>CALGOI010000291.1 GCA_937959065.1 uncultured Ignavibacteriota bacterium
GCATCTACCGGGAATTTAAAGTTAGATTCGGTTCTAAGATTTGAAAAGGTAAAAAAATCCACACCAAAGGAGTAGAGGTTATTTCCTTCCTCGTAACCAATAAGATCAAACTCAACACCTATATCCAGACGAAGATAATCGGCACCCACATCCTTAAATGCACCTACTCTTGGCTCAAAAACAGATGCTTCGAGCGGTTTGAAGACTCTTTGGGTTTTGATGAAAAAGAATGTACCTTTTGAAGAATTCGTATCTGATGTCTGTGAATAGGATAATACAGGTATGAAAATAATGGAAATGAGTAAAACCGATATCGATCTTTGAAAGATTTTCAATTACTGTTAGCGTTGATTCCTTCTGTTTCTGAGATAGTCCCCAAATACTACTCTTCCAAGGTCATCCAGGTCGGCGTAGTAAGCCTTCCCATTGTTAGCTTTCGTAAAGTCGTCAACGAAGCTTCTCAAATAATAATCCTGCGCTATCATAAACGTAGTGATCTTTATCTTTTCCCTTCGGCAGGCAACTGCTTCGTCCAGGGTCTTGTTCACGATCCTCGGATCCAGACCGAACGAATTCTTATATATTCTTCCGTCATCAGTAAATATAGCTGACGGTTTACCATCCGTTATCATGAAAATCTGCTTATTGGATGTCCCCTTCTTTTTTAGTATGTTTCGTGCTAGTCTTAACCCGGCTCTTGTATTTGTATGGAATGGACCAACTGCAATGAACGGTAGGTCTTTTACGGGAACTTCCTGCGCATCATCCCCGAATAACACAATACTCAGCCTGTCTTTGCTGAATTTCGAAAGGATCAACTCAGACAGTGCAAGTGCAACTTCCTTAGCGGGGGTTATCCTGTCCTCGCCATATAATATCATGCTGTGTGAAATGTCTATCATCAATACAGTAGCACAGCTGGTAATGTGCTCTGTTTCATAGACTTCGATGTCATCTTCAGAAAGTCTGAAATTATCGGGTCCAGAATTTACAAATGCGTTTTTAATTGTGGAAGTAAGGTCGATGTTTGTTACCTGGTCACCAAATTCATATTTCTTTAACTCACTGAGCTTATCTACGCCTTTTCCGCTTTTGTTGGTATCGTGGAAGCCGGCTGTATCAATCTTCATATTACCGAAGATCTTCTTTAGAGAGTCCTTGCGCATTCTTTGTGAACCTTTGGAGGTAAGAATGTTCATTCCCTCTTTATTTGCAATATACCCCTGCTTCTTTAACTCGTCTATAAAGTCGGAGAACGTTAGCTCATCATCAAATATCTCATACTCTACACCCATCTCTTCAAGCCAATCGAGAACTTCATCTACATTCCCATTGGTTTGTATCATCAGATAACTAAAGAGTGAAAACAACTCTTCGAGTCTTTTATCGTCAGTTTTTGACCAGGGTTTCCATTTTGAGTATTGTATTAACATATCGTCCCATATTAGATCATTTTAAACATTGTAAAGAATAACTCAGGATAAACACCAAATACAAGAGTACCTATAATAGCTAATCCTACTCCTGTCATTGCAAGAGGTGATACTTTATAGGTTTGCTCCGCGATGGCGGGCTCGGTTGAATCACTGAACCACATATACACTATTACCTTAATATAATAGTAAACAGAAATAACGCTTATAAGAATACCTACAATAGACAGAGCGACCAAATTCGCCTGAATAGCAGCATAGAATAAGTAATACTTACCCCAGAATCCCGCGAACGGCGGAATACCAGCTAAAGAAAACATGAAAATAGTCAGGAAAGTGGCAAGAACGGGGCTTCTTTTTGCCAGTCCCTTATAATCATCGAGCGATATATTTTTAAAGTCTTTCCCATCCTGCGTTTTGGTCTCGATTATCGAAACAATAATAAATGCACCAAGCTGCATAAATGTGTAAGCAACCAGGTAGTATGTAACAGCTTTAAGTGAGAATCCGTTCAAAGCAGCAACACCAACCATAAGGTATCCTGCGCTGGCTATAGATGAATATGCAAGCAGCCGCTTTATATTACTTTGAGCCAACGCGATTACGCTACCAAACATCATCGTTAATATGGCAGCAAGGGAAAATACTATTCTGAAATCGACAAGATTTAAAAATATAATGAACTGAACTATAGTTACGACAGCAGCAATTTTAACTGAAGTAGACATCATACCCGATACAATAGTAGGTGCTCCGTCATAAACATCCGGTATCCACATATGGAACGGGAATATACCAATCTTAAAGAAGAATCCTATAATAAATAATCCAACTCCTATGTAAAATATCGGGCTTTTTAATGTGAGAGACTGAGCAGTAATAATACTCAGCTTCGTTGTACCTGTTACCCCATACATTAGTGCCATTCCATATAATAAAAATCCTGTCATAAAAGCACCCAACAGGAAATACTTCATTGCGCTTTCATTGGATTTTATTCTCCTTCTCAAAAAACCCGCGAGGACATAAAAACAAACCGACATTAACTCGAGCCCAAGAAATACAACGATTATATCATTAGCCTGAACCATCAATATCATTCCCATTACCGAGAATAATAACAGCGAATAGAACTCTCCAAAATTAATATCTTCTTTTATCAGGTAACTCTTTGACGCAAACAGAGTTATAAGAATACCTACAAATATTATAATAGAAAATGATGTCCCGATGTTATTGATCTTCAGGAACTCATTGTACAGTATCATATTGAGATCAATTTGCATTACGCTGGTGACAATTGCTGCTATCACAGAAATTATACTAAACCAGAATACTACCTCTCTGTTTTTTGTAAATGCATCCAGCAATAATGTCACAATTGATGCAAACGAGATTATTAAAAGCGGAAGTGAGTTTTGGAGATCGGTTAGATGGATCATAGAGAATTAATATACTTTTTTTATTTTTACTTCTGATGTTTTAACTCGCTTTAAAAGTTCTCCCTGGTAATCAACATCCAGATGAAACTCTACTTTTTCCGGGAGGGGCTTTGTTCTGTCTATGTATTTAACTTTAAGGTCGTGATAAACTTTTATCTCTATGCTCCTGTCACTGGTCTTGAAAATCTCAATCGTAACCTTTTTTCTTTTTACAGTATATTCGGGAAAAACTATCCTGAAATTAGATACATTGAAATTATCCCTCTCCATTTCAATGTAACTGCTCTCCAGTTTATTGACTCTAATCTGAACATAGAACCTGTAATTCTCCTTCTCCGGATCTACTACCGGCATCATATCAAACCATGACTCTACATCCTGCACAAATATATCAAGGTTTACATCAAGGATTTGTTTCCTTCCGTAATATGATTCTTCATCTTCAGAATCATATGTACCCGGTGGTGGTGAACTTGCGCAGCCGGATAAAAAAGATAGAGATACAAGAACACCAGCAACTGCTCTTTTTAACTTATTCGATTTTCTGCTTAATATTATTTTCATAATTATGTAAACAAAAAATGCTCCTAAAGTGTCCGCTATTGCGTCAAAAAAATCACCATCCCTTTGAGGCACAAAATACTGGTGGATTTCATCTGTAATACCATAAAGAACAGTAAATAACAAAGAAAACTCTAAAGCGTAATTTTTTAATTTAACACTTTTATTTTGATTTTTTAAGGAATAAAAGAATAAAAGGAAAAGTATAGCATAGGCTATAAAATGAGCTGCTTTATCCCAGGACAGCACAGGAATATTATCAACAGAAGGAGAAGGAAAAGAGGATTGTATAAATATTGCCGCACAAAATAATATTACCGGCAGATGGTATCTGTAAAATGGTTTAATAATCAATTGGTAAACCTTAATTTAGCAGGACCTATCTCACCTAAAAGGTCACTGGCGATTGTAGAACTACCTCCGGTCTTCTCATATAAAATATCACCGCAATACCCATGTAAATAAACTCCTGAAATCGCACTCTGCAATGCAATCCCTGTCTGGGAGTAAAGTCCTGATATAATTCCTGCAAGTACGTCACCCGTTCCTACCGTAGCCAGATTTTCATGACCGGTGGAATTTATATATGTGCTATTCCCATCAGTTATAATAGTCGGAGCATTTTTCAAAACTAAAACGACACCATAATCTAAAGCGAACGATTTAGCTTTTGAGTAAAAATCATCCTTGAGTTCATCGGCTGTGATGCCCAGCAGTCCTGCGAATTCACCAAGGTGCGGAGTAATTGTTATCTTTCAATTACTTTTTTTTATAATGTCCGTATGGACATTCAATGCAGATAAGCCGTCAGCATCTATAACATAATTATGTTGGATTTCGTTTAAAATTTTCCTGACCAGCTGCATAGTATCTTTATCCCTGCTCATTCCCGGGCCTATCAGTGTAACATCACTCCATTCTATCTTTTCTTTTATTAAATCGTACCCATTTGATGAAATAGAGACATTGTCGGTCTCGGGTAGTGGTAATTTAACCACATCGGTAAGTTTCTTTTCCATAATATCATCGAGAGATTCAGGAAAACCAACAACAATTGCCCCGCTACCTGCTCGAAGTGCTGCCTCCGTGGACAAAGTAGCAGCACCCGTGTATCCCTTTGCACCTGCCAAAACAAAAACCTTACCTCCCGAATATTTATGTGAGGTTGCTCCCCTTTTAGGGATATTCACATCGCTTTCTTCAACTTCATATATTCTTTCTTTATTATTCATATCGAAGATAAAGTCAGGAACACCAATATTCATTACTTCTACAATACCACTCCTTTCTTTCCCGGTATAAAATATCGAATTAAACTTTTTCGTTCCCATCGAAAGCGTATAGTCAGCTTTTACAAATTCCTTTTGCTGGTTAAAATTTTCCAGACCCGATGGAGTATCTATAGAAACAACCGTAAGATTATTTTCATCATTCACCTGCTTCACTACTGATTTTACATGCTCATCCAGTTCGCCTCTGAAACCAACCCCGAAGATTGCATCAATTACCAGTTGCTTACGTCCCGATAAATAGTTTTTCAGATCTATGAAATGCTTAAGTGAGTATAGCTCGATTAACTCCCCGGGTGTATTTTCCAATATTTCATAATTTATTCTTGCGTCGCCTTTTAACTCATTCGGTGGATAAACTGATATAACTTTTGATTTATATCCATTAATGACGAGATGACGTGCTATTACAAACCCATCACCTGCATTATTACCCTTCCCGGTAAGTATAATTACAGGTTCGCTGAGCAGATCTTTAAAATGTGATATTATATATTTCGCGGAATTGAGTCCGGCATTTTCCATCAGGACAATGGAAGGAATGCTTAAATCTTCGATGATCTTTGTCTCTACTTTGAGGACTTCGTTATTAAAAAAAACGTTCTTCATCAGTCACTTACCCGGAAATTAATTCCCTCATTTTTGATATTACTTCTTTTCTGTCTTTTTGTTTGAATATCGACGAACCGCAGACAAACATATCAACCCCTGCATCCGATAAAGATTTAATGTTATCCAATCCAACGCCGCCATCGACTTCGATCATGCATGTCGTTTTCTTAAACTCGATCATACCTTTTAAATCTTCAACTTTATCTACTACATTTGGTATAAATTTCTGTCCACCAAAGCCCGGATTGACACTCATCAATAAAATAAAATCAGCATATACAATTATGTCCTTTAATACATCTGTTGGTGTTGCCGGGTTTAAAACTACCCCTGCCTTTATACCGAGATCCTTGATCTGATTTACCAGCCGGTTTACGTGATAATTATTCTCATAATGTACGGAAATATAATCAGCTCCGGCTTTATAAAATTCTTCAATGTAAAGCTCAGGATTATTTATCATTAAATGCACATCTAACGGCAAATCCGTTATATTATTGATCTGGGAGACTATTTCCGGTCCATAACTGATGTTTGGGACGAAGTGACCATCCATTATGTCACAATGAATGATATCAGCTCCGGCTTCTTCAATATCTTTGATTTCCTCACCAAGTCTGGTAAAGTCAGCTGCAAGAATAGATGGACAAATCTTTTTCATATATTAAATTTAACAAAAACCCCCGAAAAGTTAAGTTACTTTCGGGGGTTCAGAATCTTATTTAAAAAACATTATTAATTACCATCATCGTCATCATCTTTCTTTCCATCTGGTTTAACGGGTTTGGGAGTCAGCTTTTTATCGTTCTTTTTATTATTCTTTTTGTCATTGCCATCATTCTGACTACCGTCATCGCTGTCAGGTATCTGTGGAGTCGGTTTATTATTATCCGGTTCTATATTTATACCGGTAGTATCTAATTCAGGTAAATCTTCGGTTTCGAGTACTCTCTTCTTAGAAATGAAAAGATCGACAGCCGTTGTTTCATTTGCCGACTTGTCTTTCTTTGGATACTGGTCTAGAACTTTACCAGGTGTAACATCACTGCTTGCCTGGTATGTGATCTTACCGATCTTAAGTTTAGAATCTATTATGATCTTCCTTGCTTCATCAAGCGTCTTTCCGATAAGATCAGGTACCCTTAGTGAACCGATCTCAGGACCGTTACTTACAATCAGATCTATCTGAGAATTTCTCTTCACTTTACTTCCGGGTTGTATTATCTGCGATATAATTGTTTCATCCGGAAACTCATTTGAAAATTTCGATACAACATCACCTATCTCTAATCCCCTCTGTTCTAATGTAAATCTTGCATCTCTTAGTGTTCTTCCCGTAAGCTTAGGTACCTCTATCAACTGTTCACCGCCGCACGGATATAAATAGATCCTTCGGCCTACTTTTACATGCTGTCCGGGTGGTGGATTCTGATCGAGTATCATTCCAATTGGCTTCGTCTCATCATACCTGTTCTCACCCTGCTTCACTTCAAGTCCTGCTTCCTCTATAGTCCTTTTTGCATCCCTGAAATTCATCCCGGTAACATTTGGTACTTCAACGGTTTCCGATTGCTTTACATATAATGGCATTAAAACGTTATTGAATAGGAAAAATAACACAAATAACGCTCCGAATATTATTCCTAGTTTCTTTATCATGCAAAAAAATTAATCAACTTTATATTAAAAGAAAACGTAAAAATTAATAAATTAATGATTTAACATCTTTTCATAATTCATCCTTACGTTGTTTATTATTAAACCATTCGGTTCTTCAGAAAGTTTTCTCTTGTATTCTTTTTCAAACTGAACTTTATCCCCCGAAATTCCCTCTTGCAATCTTTTACCATCATAGAAGAATGAATATGGGTCCAGATACTTATAATTATACTTTTCAATTATATCCTGATATTCCGGTTTGTTTTTTACAAACAGAAATGACTTATCATCCCAGAATACCAGCTTCCATTCATCATTATTTACGAAATACGATACAATTGAGTTTTGCATTTCCTGAGGTATTCTTACCAGATCAGGTGATAAATATATAGCATAATCCACATCATACTCATTTAATTTCTGCTCAAACACGGGATGTTTGGTAACAACCGCGTTATACAAGTAATAAATTTCATCATTTAGATTCCTTCTGTCTATAAAATTCTTTTCTCCTGGAAAATTCCATACCAGGTAACCACCGGTCCCGAAATGATTGAAAACATTGCCGCCTTTTGCAGGAATATCATGCTCCTTCATGAAATTAAACAAATCTACAGGAATAAAATCCTTATTTATCCCAAACCCCGATATCCTGTAGTACTTAAGATTTTCAAGATATAACTCATTACCGGGAAGTCTTAAAACGCAATATATTAACAACACACC
>CALGOI010000292.1 GCA_937959065.1 uncultured Ignavibacteriota bacterium
CTTTTTTATTAAATTATGAATTTATAATATACATATTGGGGGAAATTAGGAATAACCTATAATATCAAACTATGAAAAAAATATTTTCACTTTTTATCCTCTGTCTGACTATGGCTAGCAGTTCATTTGGACAGCTTGGTCATAATAACATGTATCTGATTAAGAATTTAAATCAGCATCCTGTTAATTTGAATTTCCCGCAAAGATTATACTCCGCAGTTTGGGGTTATGTAGCTCCTAACGGAAGGGAGTATGCTATTCTTGGATGCAGCGATGGGACAGCATTTATTGATGTTACTGATTCAGCTTCAATTTCCGAAGTAGGTTTTGTTCCATCTACTAATCCTTCTTCCAGCAGTAATAACTGGCGAGAAATGAAGACTTATTCTCATTACGCATATATTGTCTCCGAAGTCAATAATAGCGGTATACAGATTGTTGACCTTCAATATTTACCTGATTCTATTCGTTATTTAGGAAAGTTTACTATTCCGGGTCACACTTCTTCACATACTATTTCACAAAGCGGACCTTATCTCTATATAAATGGTGGAAATGCTACCTTTGGTGATGGAACTGTTATTGTAGATATAACTAACCCAACTAATCCTGTGAAAAGAGGTGGCTATAACAATGATTATGTGCATGATTCAAGGATTTTAAATGACACTATTTGGGCGGCTAATATTTATGATGAAAAACTTACGGTGATATCTGCAACCAATAAAGATAACCCGACCTTTGTAAAATCATGGAGCAATTTACCTGGATCCGGTCCTCACAATTGCGCTATTACACCTGACAGAAAGCACATTTTGGTTACTGATGAAATTGGCACAGCACCATTCAGGTTAAAAATTTGGAATATTCAAGATTTGAATAACATTACTTATGTAACTGCGTGGCAGCCTACCGGAATAACTCAATCAGTTGTTCACAATGTTGAGATTTACGGAAATTATGCCATTGTTGCACATTATTCTGCCGGAATTAGAGTCGTTGATATTTCAAACCCGGCGAACCCAATTGAGGTTGCATGGTATGATACATATCCGTCAAACAACAGTGAAAATTATAATGGATGCTGGGGTGTCTACCTGCTTCCTTCTGGAAAAATTATTGCTTCGGACAGACAGACCGGACTCTACGTTGTAAAAACTAATTTTACAATTACGGGTGTGCAGGGAGTTAATAACCAGGTGCCGGATGGTTTTGCTTTAAATCAAAATTATCCTAACCCTTTTAATCCATCAACAAAAATAAGTTTCTCATTACCCAAAAATACTTTTGTATCATTAAAATTGTATGATATTAGCGGTAAAGAATTAACAACACTGGTAAATGATAGAAGGGATGCAGGTAATTATGAAGTTACTTTTGACGCTGCTAAACTTGGTCTGGCAAGTGGTGTGTATTTCTATTCTCTGACATCAGATGATTTTAAAGAGACTAAGAAAATGATCTTAGCTAAATAATCAACTTTATTAATTATTTATAAATTTTATGTGGGGATATAATTTTTATATCCCCATTTTTATATTCAAATAGAAAAATGAAAAAATATATTCTTTCAATCTTGTTTGTACTACTTTATGCACCATTGACCAATACTTACGCTCAATTACCTAATCATAATACCTATTTGATAGCAAATCTTGATAACTATACCGGATATTCAGCTTGCTGGGGATATACAGCGCCTAATGGCAGAGAATATGCGATAATCGGATGTTTCCAGGGTACTTCATTTGTTGATATTACGGATTCAGCAAATGTGCAGGAAGTGGGATTTCTGCCTACATCTGGGGCTTCAACAAACAGCGGTAACGGTTGGCGAGAAATGAAAGTGTACTCCCATTATGCCTATATTGTTTCTGAAGCTCCTAATAGTGGTATTCAAATTGTTGACCTTCAGTATCTGCCTGATTCAATTAATTATGTAGGTAAGTTTACAGTTGGTTCCTTAAGTGATATTCATTCAATTTCACAATCAGGACCTTATTTGTATATCAATGGCTCTAATACCTCGTTTGGTAATGGCGTAACTATATTTGATCTTACCGTAAACCCTAGAGTTCCTGTTAAGCGGGGTGCTTGGAATACAAGATACGTTCATGACTGTCGTGTTAAAAATGATACTATATGGGGAATGAATATAAATAGCCAGGACGGGCAAGTCACTGTGATAAATGCCGCTAACAAAGACAATCCTGTCGAAATCACTAACTGGTTAAATGTTCCTAACCCTTCTCCTCATAATTGTGACCTTACCACCGACAGCAAATATCTTTTAACTACTGATGAGGTTGGGAATAATCCTCCAAGATTACTAAAGATCTGGAATGTACAAAATCTCCAGAATCCGGTTACTGTTACTACCTGGCAGCCAACAAACATAACAAATTCCAGGGTTCACAATGTCGAGATTTATGGTGATTATGCTGTAATTGCTCACTATTCTGCTGGAATTAGAATTGTTGATATTTCAAACCCGCTGTCTCCTACGGAAGTGGCATGGTATGATACATACCCTGCCAATAATAATTTTAATTATAGCGGCTGTTGGGGAGTTTTCAAGTTTCCTTCAGGAAAGATAATCGGATCGGATATCTCTAATGGTTTGTTTGTTATAAATACTACATTCCCGACAAATGTAACTTCAAATACAAATACAATTCCTGAAAAGTATTCCCTTGAGCAAAATTATCCTAATCCGTTCAACCCTACAACTAAGATCGGTTTTTCCATTCCAAAGGCTTCATTTGTTACGGTTAAACTCTATGATATGCTCGGAAGGGAAGTTGCTTTACTATTAAACGAAACAAAACCTGCCGGCCAGCACGAATTGCTGGTAAATGCTAATAAATTTAATTTAAAAACCGGGGCATACTTCTATTCTTTAAGATCAAACAATTTTGTAGATACTAAAAAAATGATTTTGATTAAATAGTTTTTTTACTATATTTACTTGGGTAAGCATTTTGACGGGGGGTTGGAGATTTATCTAACCCCCTATTTTATTTATGTTTACGTGACTATCTTTTGTCTCCCATATAAGTAAGGTGAATAGATAGTCAAAGATTTACTATAATCAAAAGACTATGTTATGGCAAAAATTCTAGTGGTTGATGATGAAGTGACCTCCGCTGCGATTATGAAAAAAGTTTTGGAAGAAGACGGTCACGAGGTTACTACTGTTACCGATGGTAATGTTGCCTTAGAAAAGGTTAAACAATACGATTTTGATGTTCTGGTTACGGATTTTAATATGCCGAAAATGAATGGTATGCAGCTCACAAGAGAAGTTTTGGAGCTTGAACCGGACATTATTGTTATTCTTATCACTGCTTATTTTTCAGTTAAATCCGTTGTTGAGGCAATCAAACTTGGAGCTTACGATTATCTTACAAAACCAATTAATAAAGATGAATTGGTACTTGCTGTAAACAGGGGGTTGGAAAAAGTCAATCTCATGAATGAAAATCTTCTTTTAAAATCGCGGCTCAAAAAAACAGAGTCCGAAGAAGATGATGACGATACATATAACTCTGCTAGTAAAGACGTTCAGGAAATTCTTAAAGAGGTTAAAAAGGTTGCAAAGTCTAATTCTACTATTCTGATAACAGGTGAAAATGGAACAGGTAAAGAAGTGTTGGCTAAGTATGTTTATAAAAATAGTACAAGGGCTGATCAGCCATTTGTAGTTGTTAACTGTGCAGCTATCCCGAGCCAATTGCTCGAATCTGAGTTATTTGGGCATGCTAAAGGTGCATTTACCGGAGCTATTAAAGATCATAAAGGGTATTTTGAAATTGCAAATAATGGTACTATTTTCCTGGATGAGATAGGGGAGATAGAGCCTATGGTTCAGGTTAAGCTTTTAAGGGTATTGCAGGAAAAAGAATTTTCAAAAGTAGGTGATACTAAGATCAGGTATACTAATGTTAGGATTATTGCGGCTACTAACCGTGATCTTAAAGCGTTGATCGCCGAAGGTAAATTCCGTGAAGACTTGTATTACCGCTTAAACGTTTTCGAGTTCCATCTTCCAAGCTTAAGAGAAAGACCTGAAGATATCGAATACTATTTTGAAAGGTTTATAAATGAATATGCTTTACACAATGACACAAAAATGAATAGTATTTCACCCGAGGTTAAAGCTATTCTTACGGGATATGAATGGCCGGGAAATATCAGGGAATTAAAGAATATTGCTGAAAGGGTTTCCATTTTATGTGAAGATGGAAAGATAACTCCGGATCTTCTTCCCGATAAGATAAAAGGCGATAATGAGGACGTAGTTGTTACAAGTGATTACTCTTTAAATAAAGATAATATTTTAAAGGATTTTGAAACTAAATTCATCCGTAAATATTTAAAGATAAATAAAGGTAATGTAGCAGCGACAGCTAAAGCTATTAACTTCCATCCTGTGAGTCTGAGACAAAAAATTTATAAACTCGGCATCGATCCAAAGGAATACAAAAATTTTTGAAATTAATTAGTCCTTTATTTATATTATATTTAGATACCAATGATATTTTGTAAAAAAAATTAAAATGAATTAGAATGGAAACCACACAAGAAATACAGCAGGATAGTAAAGCACAAGCAAGGACTGACGATTTTCTACCTTTGAAAAGGATTCACCATGTCGAGTTTTATGTCGGTGATGCAAAACAATCATCGTTTTTTTATCAATATGCTATGGGTTTTAAACTTAAGGCTTATTCCGGGCTTGAGACTAAAGATAAATTGAATAGCTCGTATATGCTCGAGCAGGGTAAGATTAAATTTGTTCTTACATCTGCTAATACGGATGCTTCTCCCGCTGCTGAACACCACTTAAAGCACGGGGATGGTGTGAAAGATATAGCTTTTGAAGTCGATGATGCAGTAAGCGCGTATGAAGAAACTGTTAAAAGAGGGGCAGTTGGAGTGCTCGAACCTACTAAATTTGAAGATGAAAATGGATACATCATTAAGTCTTCTATACAAACGTATGGTGAAACAACCCATACGTTTCTTGATATAAATAATTATAACGGTGAATTCCTTCCAGGATTCATTAATGCTGAAAGTAAAGGGGTACAAGATATCAAGGATGTTAATCTTCGTTCTATTGATCATATGGTTGGTAATGTTGAATTAGGTAAAATGAACTTTTGGGTTAAATTCTATGCAGAAGTTATGGGGTTCATCACGTTGATTTAATTTGATGATAAGGATATTTTTAATGATTAAACTGCATTAATGAGTAAATTGAGGCATAATGGAACGGGGAAAATAAAATTTCCGATTAATGAACCGGCTGAAGGTAAAAAGAAATCACAGATCGAAGAGTACCTGGATTTTTATAAATCAGCCGGTGTTCAACATATAGCACTTACTACTCCTAATATTATTGAAACAGTTCAAGAGTTACAAAGAAGAGGTATCGAATTTTTAAATGTACCTACAACTTATTACAGTGAACTTGAAGATAGAGTCGGAGAAATTGATGAAGATATAGCTGATCTTGAAAAACTTGGAATTCTTGTTGATAGAGACGATGACGGGTATTTGCTTCAAATATTTACTAAACCAATTGTCGAAAGACCAACTTTATTCTTTGAGATTATTCAAAGAAGAGGAGCTAGAAGTTTTGGTAAAGGTAACTTTAAAGCACTATTTGAAGCGATAGAAAGAGAGCAGGCTTTAAGAGGAACATTATAAATATTTCCTTAGTAAATTTTGCCGTTTCTATTTTAAAGCCCATGAGTTTTCTCTGGGCTTTTTTATTAACTCAATATTTTAAATTATGAGCGAGTATTCCACTGATCAATTAGTTGATATTGATGTCATAAATGGACTAAAAGAACTCGGAGATGGAGATGATGGTTCTTTTTTTGAAGAAATTGTTAATTTATACGAAGATCAGGCACAGGAACTTATTAATGCAATTTCCAAACTATATTCTTCCGGTGAATACTTGGAAATGGGGAAAACAGCTCATACATTAAAAGGAGCAAGCCTGAATGTTGGTGCTAAATTGTTTGCTGATTTATGCAAAAAAATTGAAATGGCCGGTAAAAACAATGATTTAAATGGAGTTTTTAAAGATATTGAGGATTTATCTAAAATTAATGAAATTACATTAATCGAGCTGAAAAAACACTATTAATTTCGTTTTAGGCATAATATTTGCTATAATTATTGATGCTCTGATGAAAATTAAAGAGCAGGGTTGATTCTATTGGACAACAGTAATCTTGATAATATAAAGAAAACTTTCGGGATTGGAAGCGAAGAGGAGTTTAATGAAGCCCTTTCTTGGCTTACTCATGTTTCTACATATATGAAAATTCCTGAGAATGTTGATAAACTTTTGAAAGGATTGAAAACTCATTTCAAAGAATCTTCTCAATCAGGAAAACCCGTACAATATGAAAGTAAAGACTATATCTTAAAAAACCTT
>CALGOI010000293.1 GCA_937959065.1 uncultured Ignavibacteriota bacterium
TCCCATTAACAATACATCAACTATTACTAACCCCGAAAATATCACCAATAACATGGATACAATAATAGAGCTATCGCCAAAAGAATTACATTACGATGCAATACTGGTAGATACTCATAATGATTTTGTTTACCAGGTTTATTACAGGGGGGCTAAATTCGGCAGGGATAATGGCGGTACGCAATCCGACCTTCCTAAGTTCAAACAGGGCGGCCTGGACGTGCAGGTATTTTCTGCCTGGATACCAATGAGCAAATTAAGGAAATCTTACCCGATGAGATAGAATTTGCTAATAATTACGATGACATAATCAGAATAGTCGGTGACGGTAAGATTTGCGGGATGATTGGAATAGAAGGAGGTACCGTTGTTGGCAATGACCTGGATAATATCAATAGCCTGTACAATATGGGTGTCAGGTATATCGGTTTGACATGGAATAACTCTAATAATATCGGGAGCTCAGCACGTGATGAGACGGAAAGAGGCATTCCAGGAGGTTTAACGGATTTTGGCGTACAGGTTATTAACAGGATGGATGAAGTAGGAATGCTTATAGATGTGTCACATCTTGGGGAAGCAACATTCTGGGATGTAATAGAAACTTCGAAGAATCCGATAATCGCTTCACACTCAAATTCATACTCGGTCTACCCGCATTACAGAAATCTCACGGATGAACAGATAAAAGCTATAGCAAAGAGCGGCGGAGTAATCCAGGTAAACTTCCACCGGAGTTTCCTCGGTGAAGCATCACTTCAAAGAGTATTCGAGCACATAGATTACATTAAAAACCTCGTTGGTATAGATTACATTGGAATCGGTTCGGATTTTGACGGAGGTATAAATCCTCCAAATGATCTTTCCGATGTTACTATGTACCCGAACCTCACATATAAACTTCTCGACGAAGGATACAGCCAGGAAGACGTGAGAAAAATCCTTGGCTTGAACTTCCTGCGTGTTTTCAAACAGGTCTGCGGTTAAAACCAATAATACTTAACCTACTGTATTATCAATATGATTATGCACTTGAGCAAGTTTTAATAAGTATTTTAATATTAAAACTCTTAAATTTACTCCAGCCGGCATAAAAAATTTTCACTCTGGTACTTTAAAATCCAGGCTAAAAAAATAAACCAAAAAGGAGTAAGGGAATG
>CALGOI010000294.1 GCA_937959065.1 uncultured Ignavibacteriota bacterium
TATTATACTTGTTCACTGCATTAATCGGTGTGTTATAGTCTAGTTGCATCTTTAAGTATCTCCTTTTTGAAATAAAAATACACGGAATGATACAAAAGATGCTTTGATTTAAGTCAAATTATTGAAAAAAAGGTAAAAAATAGTATTGGCAGGCGTTTCAGGAAGCCAGTTTTTTTAAGTCACTGATGTTATTAATATGGATAGTTTTACCATCCACATCTATCAACCCGGTATCCTGGAGTTTCTTAAATGTTCTGGAAAGTGTCTCTAAAATCGTACCAAGGTAAGACGCAAGGTCGTTCTTGCTGATATTTAAGATTATGGTATTGTCATTTCTACCGGAATTCATATACTCTGTAACAATGAATCCGGCTACTCTTTTAGTAACGTCTTTGAGCATCATCTCTTCAATGTGTCTGGTAAGATATCTCATTCTCTTTGCAAACCCGGAGAGCATTTTCATACAAAGCTTCGGATTATCTTCCATCAGCCTGATAAACTCTACAGCAGGAACTCTGAAAACGAGTGTATCATTCTCTAATGCCATGGCATTTGCGGGATAGGTAAATCCTTCATTTACGATTTTTTCGTAATTTTCAAATAATGGTACCTCTGCAAAGCTATTCCCGGGATTTATAATATGTAAAATATGCTCTCTTCCATCAGGTGATATTTTAAATATTTTAACTGAACCGACTTCAACAATATAAAATCCAATATAGGGCTCAGTATCAAAAAATATCATATCTCCTTTGTCATATGTCTTTTCGCGAACAATGTTAGAGAAAACTTCAAGCTCAGAATCATTGAGCCCCGAAAACAAATAGAATTTTTTCAATAGATTTTTATTCATGCTAAACCTTCATCATAATTTCATTCAATGTCTTCTTTGTTATTACCGGCACCTCACAATCTTCTGCCGGGTAACCAACCGGTATCAGCATAAATGGTTTCTCGTTTTTCGGTCTGCCCAGGATATCTCTTAAAAAATTCATCGGTGATGGCGTATGCGTTAGAGTTGCAAGCCCCATATTGTGCAGGGCTGCTAAAAGCATCCCCGTCGCAATTCCCACTGACTCATTCACATAATAATGTTTCTTTATTTTCTCATCCTCTTTCTCATAGTCGATTTTAAAAACCACAATAAGATACGGAGCAATCTCAAGGAATTCTTTGTGCCAATCCGTTCCCAGCGGTTCAAGATCCTTTAACCAAGCATCAGGCATTCTATGCTCATAACTCTCTTTCTCTTCTTTTTCAGCTGCGACTTTTATTTCCTTCTTAATGGCAGGTGATTCAACCACCACAAATCTCCATGGCTGTTTATTCGCTCCGGAAGGTGCAGTCCCCGCAGTCAATACCGCATATTCAATGAGCTGAATATCTACCTTTTCCCGGGAAAAAGATCTCACTGACCTTCTACGCTTCATATCTTCATAGTAATCCTCCGCTCTTTCAAGCATTTCATCTCCCGGGTACTTTTTGAAATCTAAATTCTTGAATTCATAATTCATTGATATCAAAGTTTTGTTTATTACTTTCAAAATTAACTTATTAACAACTTTTTAACAATTTGTAAGTATTTACATTTTTATAATAATTATTATTTAACCTTATTCCAAAGAATTTAATATTTAAGCTAAATTCAATAATAATACTTATTTTGAAACATTTTATTATTTTATACGAAGATTAAAATAAAACTTATATATGAAGAATATACTATCATTTTTAATTGTATTAACTACTGCATCTACAGTATTTGCTCAGCTGCCGAATCACAATATGCATATAATTGGAAACAAAAATGATTATGCAATTCCTTCTCAATTTATGGCTCCATGGAGTTATGCAGCGATTTGGGGGTATGAATCTCCTGATGGCAGAGAATACGCTATATTAGGAGCAGCATTTGGACCTGTATTTTATGATGTAACCGATTCAGCAGATATAAAAGAGGTAGGGTTCTTTTTAGAGATCGATTCTTTAAATCCGGATCAGGGTAACCTATGGCGTGAAATGAAGGTTTATGATCATTATGCTTATATTGTTTCTGAAGCCCAAAACAGCGGGGTTTTAATTTTCGATCTTCAGTATTTACCTGATTCGGTGAGATTAGTTCAAAGATTTATTGCTCCGGGACATTCTAGCACGCATACGATTACGCAGAATGGACCATTTTTATACATTAACGGATGCAATACATCTTTTGGTCAGGGTACAACAGTCCTTGATCTGTCCTTAGATCCGGAAAACCCTGTAGTAAGAGGTTCATGGAATACACATTATATACACGACGCCAGAGTAATAGACGATACTATGTATGCTTCATGCATCAATGATGGTTATATGAGTATCATAGATGTATCGAATAAAGATTCACTGGTTTTGATAACCGAATGGCTAAATAATCCAAATCCATCGACTCATAATTCTGCTCTGACAACAAACAAAGGTCACCTATTAGTAACTGATGAAGTAGGGCCTCTTCCGAGGCTACTAAAAATCTGGGATGTAAGTGACATTTTTAACCCGATCCAGGTAGATACCTGGCAACCGCCGGGAATCACAACCGCTCGTGTACACAATGTTGAAATATACGGCGACACAGCGTTAATTGCTCACTATACTACAGGAGTGTATTTATTAGACATATCCGATCCGGAGAACCCAACCGAAATAGCGTGGTACGATACATACCCGGCAAACAATGGGCAGTCATACGCCGGCTGCTGGGGAGTATATAAATTCTCTTCCGGAAAAATAATAGCTTCCGACATGAATACCGGATTGTATGTACTCGCACGCGGTAATTCAGTTGGAATTAATAACAACAATGGAATAGCCGAAGGATTCGAATTAAAACAAAATTACCCAAATCCTTTTAATCCGGGCACAGTTATATCTTTCTCGATTCCTAAAACATCCGATGTACGGCTAAGTGTATTCGATCTAAGCGGTAGGCTTGTTGCGAATGTTCTAAATGAGAAAAGAAGTGCCGGATCTTATGAAGTTACATTTAATGCAGATAACTATGGTTTATCGAGCGGAGCTTACTTTTACACATTATCGGCCGGTGAGTTCAAGGAAACAAGAAAAATGCTGTTAATAAAATAATTTGATAGATAAAAAGCAAAAAAGGCGGTTTAAGACCGCCTTTTTGAAAACAATTTAAGATTTTTAATTTTCACCTAAGTTACCAACCATCTTCTTAGGATCCACTTTTTCGGTAAATTCTTCATCCGTTAATAATCCTAATTCAACTGCCGCTTCTCTTAACGTTTTATTTTCTTTATGCGCTTTCTTTGCTATCTTTGCAGCGTTTTCATATCCGATGTGAGGATTTAGGGCTGTTACAAGCATCAATGAATTCTCAACGTGCTTATTAATTGCATCATAGTTTGGTTCAATACCGAACGCACAGTTATTATTAAAAGATACACACGCATCGCCAATCAACCTTGCTGAATTAAGCAGGTTGTATATCATCATCGGTTTAAAAACATTTAATTCAAAATGACCACTCATTCCGCCGACAGAAATCGCAGTATCATTCCCTATCACCTGGCCACAAGCCATCGTTAATGCTTTACATCTTGTAGGATGTACTTTTCCCGGCATTATCGACGATCCCGGCTCGTTTTCGGGAATTAATATTTCCCCTATTCCGCTACGTGGACCGCTTGCCAGCATGCGGATATCGTTACCTATCTTCATCAGACTTACCGCAAGTGTCTTTAATGCACCGGATGCTTCGACAATAGCGTCATTAGCTGCCAGCGCTTCGAATTTGTTTGGTGCTGTCTTAAATTTATAGCCGGTTAACTCCGAAATATACTGTGCTACCATTTCAGCGTAACCCTTAGGTACATTAAGACCTGTTCCCACTGCTGAACCTCCCAGAGCAAGTTCAGATAAATGCTCAAGAGTGTTTTTTAATGTTTTAATACCATGATCGAGCTGCGCGACATATCCGGAGAATTCCTGTCCTAATGTCAGCGGCGTTGCATCCATAAAGTGGGTTCTGCCAATCTTGACTACGTCCATGAACTGCTTTGATTTCTCATCGAGTGTGTTTCGCAGCTTTTCAACGCCCGGTAATGTTACCTCGCATATCATCTTCATTGCTGCTATATTCATTGCAGTCGGAAAAGTGTCATTCGATGACTGGGATTTATTCACATCATCATTAGGATGCAGAAATTTATTCTTATCATCGAGATTTCCGCCATGGATAACATGTCCCCTGTTCGCAATAACTTCATTTACATTCATATTGGATTGTGTCCCTGACCCGGTCTGCCATACTACGAGCGGGAACTGGTCATCTAACTTCCCTTTCAGTATTTCATCACAAACCTGTTTTATGAGCTCCATCTTATCCTTAGCCAATATCTCACTCTCAAAATTTGCCATCGCAGCAGCTTTCTTAAGATATGCAAATGCGTATATCACTTCCTTAGGCATCTTCCTCGTTCCTATCTTGAAATTTTCCTTTGAGCGTTGTGTCTGAGCGCCCCAGTACTTATCAGCCGGCACCCTCACTTCGCCCATAGTATCATGTTCCATTCTGAATGACATATATCTGTATTTGATTTTATCTTTAAAAATACCAATTAATCAGTGCAAATTAAATTTAAAAATTAGGGACAAACTAATTCTAAATACATCTTTTTACATAGTCATCCATTTTTCTAACTGCTATATTGTTTAATAATTTTCAAAATTCATTCATTCTTGAGCGATTCTTCCCTTGTAAATACATTCGGCGTCCTGGAAAAATATACAGGTGAAAAGTATCCTGTAGGAATTATACTCGGGACAGGTTTAAGTAAACTGGTTGACAAGATAGATATTACACATTCTATAGACTACGCTGATATCCCTGAATTTCCAATACCAACGGTTGAATTCCACGGCGGTAAACTCATACTCGGCAAAATAGCCGGTAAAAATGTTGCTGCCTTATCAGGCAGATTTCATCTATATGAGGGTTACTCTGTTCAGCAGATCACTTACCCTGTTCTTGCCTTAAAATATCTCGGAGCGAAGCATCTGATTGTATCAAATGCATCCGGCGCATTAAACCCGGTTTACAATACTGCCGACCTGGTAGCTATCAGGTCCCATATAAATTTCCAGTTCAGGAATCAACCGGATCAGGGAACACATTTTCCGGGAGTGAAACCAATTAAACCTTACCCCCGGAAGCTAAATGAAATTCTTTCATCCGTAGCTCTGCAAAATGAATTAACCCTGCATAGAGGTAATTATGTCTCTGTTACCGGTCCGTGCCTTGAGACAAGAGCTGAATACAGAATGCTTAGAATGCTCGGCGCGGATGTGGTAGGAATGTCCACAATACCTGAGGTAATGCTCGCATCTAAGCTGGGAATCCAGACTTTGGGAATTTCTATCATTACGGACCTAGGCTTTCCCGATACACTAAAAGTTGCCAAACGTGAGCATAGCATTGAAGCAGCATCAGTTGCAGAACCCAATCTAACCAAACTAAGCTCAAAATTTATCGAAAGACTTGAACTATGACATTAAAACGTGAATCAGCGATTAGATCATCTTCACTTATCAGGGAACAATTCCCGGAAAATTTTAACCCTGAATTGGCAATTATAACGGAATCACATTCCGGTTTTTTACAAGAGTTTAATGTTATTAAAGAAATAACAGAAGGTGTATCGGATTTAACAGGCGATGCCGGTTCAGTAATTCTTGCTGATTCCGGTTCAGGTGACCTTATAATCTTAAAAGGACGAAGACACTATTACGACGGAACACCTATGAGAGATCTTTCACATTCGGTATACTCTTTAAGTGAACTTGGTATTACAAAGCTTCTTTCAATAGATGAATGCGCTATTTTAAATCCCAGGTTTTCAGTTGGTGAGATAGCTCTTATCTATGACCAGATTAATTTAATGGGAGGTAATCCACTCATTGGTGAAAATGATAATAAAATTGGATTGCGCTTTCCGGATATGAGTGAACCGTACGACAATGAATTATTTGATATATGTAAGAATGTCCTTATTGACGAGAACATTTATCCCAATGAATCCATTTACGTTGGAGTTACCGGTCCGGCAGGTGAAACAGACGCGGAAGCTTCCTTTTACAGGCTGATTCACGGAGATATCCTTGGTTATTCGCTTGTACCGGAAAACATTACTGCAGTTCATGCCGGGATCAGGTTTATGGGGATTGGATTGCTGACCAGAAGTCTTATCGCGGACCAAATGAGGATTTCTGAAGATACTCCGGATATGATAACCATAAAAGCTTCACAAAATAGGATTAAAGCTGAAGAAGTACTATCTGGGGTTATTAAAAAAATATTGTGTGAGATCTGAATGAATTAAACAAATGCCTCCACACTGCCGGGTGAAACTTCCCTTTTGGGGTTTTCTCTGGGAACTACTCTCCTCATAAAATCGAAGAATAGTTTTGTTGTTGTGCATGACGGGCAGATACCTATGTCACCATCCCATATTTCATCGCAAAATGCATCAGGAAGGTTTTTATATATTATGTCCGTAGCTTTTTCATGAACATCCCATATCCATTCTGTGCTCGGTGCTTCCTTCCCTTCATATTCAGTACCAACCATCGGAACGAACGGGCTCATTATAGGGAATATTCCTTCAGATGATAAATAATCTATCCCCTCAAGTACGGATTCTTTGGGTTCAAGTCCGACAACGAACGAACTCAAAGCCCTGGCAGGTTTAAGCAGGTCACGTGCTTCTTTAAGTGACTCTATCCACCTGTCTCTGCCAACTCTCCTGGTCTTACCCGGACAAATTACTTTAAATAACTCTTCATCCCATATCTCAAGATTGAAAGCAACAGAACTTATTCCCGTATTGCATAGATATTCGGTTTCTTCTTTGTTCCTGGTGGCTGTTATTGCTGCAACAATCGGGAAGTACTTCTCCGCAAGCAGCGGCTTCAGTCCCTCCAGTATCTGAGGCAGATTCCCCAGTCCGTCATCCTTTGCCGCTCCCGCGGTCATAGCCAGGTGAGTACATATGGGATTGTCGATTATAGCATCCTTTACACAATCATAAATATCATCAGCCTCCTTCCTGGTCACAACGTGATCCCTGTTCCTTTGTCTTGCCGGTACAATATTGCAGAACTTACATTGCTCCTTTGTCGCGAAGTAGTTGCATGCATTATCAAAACAAACTCTAAGTCCGCAGTCTCCTCTCATCGACGAGACTTTCTTCATCCTTTCACCGCTTCTGGTCATTCTGTCATAAAAATCCGGTCTTATAGGCCATTTTACTTCACATAATTCCTTTCCATCTAAAATCAATACAACTGAATCACCGCTGGTGTGGACGGTATAAGGTGAGGTTGGGCTATATCTGACATCGGCATATAAACCATATGGCAGCAGCATATCGTTAGGCAGGGGTCTTGTACCATCTCCCGTTCCTTTGTGAGTAGACGGGGTCATTTCGAAGACCCAGAACACCTTCTCCAGCCCGCCCTGTCCTACGGTAGTGAGCGCTTCGTCAGTGAATTTCATTCCTTTTATTAAAAGGTCTGCCTTTAGCCTTATTGCCTGGTCTAATGTCATTATGCTTCTTCGGTAGTTGTTTCTTCTTTCTTTTCAAAGCTAAGCTCATGCCCGGAATGGTAATCAACCAGTCCTGAATTTTCTCTAACAATATCAAACAAGATTCCGCCGGTAAAACAGTCTCCGCAAATAGGAGCATCTTCTTTCCAGTACTCATCAGTCCCGATAAAATCCATGTTCTTTAAAATGATGTCAGCTGCCTCTAAATGAGTATCCATCATCCATTGGTATGTCGGCGGCCTGAATCCCTCGAACTGGCTTCCCGTCTCAGGACTAAAAGGAACAACTATTGGAATAATACCTCTTTCTGCGCTCCATTGCACTCCTTCTAGAAGTGTTTTCCTAGGTTCAAGTCCGGCTATAAGCGCCGTAAACACCCTTCCCTGTCCAAAATACTCGACTGCTTTCATCAATGACTCTTCCCACAGATCCCTGCCGATGTTCTGGTCTTTTCCCGGTACGATAGCTTTCCAGTATCCCCTGTCGAATACCTCGAAGTTAAATGAGACCGAGTGCAGTCCCAGGTCATGGATAAGCTTTACGTCTTCGATCTTCTTAGTTGGAGATACTGTCATTAAAACTTTTGTTCTTTCCCTGTCATTTGTGTATGGGAATCTTTCCGAAAGCTCTTCGAGTATCTGAACTGTTCCTCCAAGTCCTTGCTTATCATGTGGTGTACCTCTTGTCAATATCGATTTTGGATCAGTGTGGTATTTCTTGGCTGCAGCTATTACATCAGATACCTGTTTTGCGTTTTTCCTGGCGTTAGAAATGTTCTCTTCCGGATAAAAATCCTGTGCAGGTGTTAAATTACAAAATCTGCATTCATGCCCGGTTCTGAAATAATCACAATAGTAATTCCATGTAAAATTCAAATTACAAATTCCGTTATATACCACGACCTTTTCAAATGGAGTGAGGTCTGACGTAAAATTCTTCGCGAAAGGCGGAAGGGGCACAAAGTCCGCGTCACAAACTTCACGGCTATTCCTGTCCTGCACTACAAGCTTTCCATTAACAATTCTCAGCCTGAAATTTGCTTCAGAGTTTTCCCTGATCTGGCAGTAAATTTCATGAGGGAGCTTCAATTCAGCAGGTAGAAAGCTCATTGCTCTTTGTTCATCCCATCCCTGTTCGAGAAGGTCTCTTCTAAGGTCAGCTAACCTGAGTCCGTTTACCAGAAGATCACATTTTAATTTTATTATCTCTTTCCTGTCCATTTTAGGTAAATATAATTTAAGTAATTATTTTTCATTTAAAATAAAAAAGTCTCAGAGGTAATATCTACCTCCAAGACTTTTAAAAGAAAAAACTAATCAACTCTTACTTCCATGATCCCGCCGGTGGAAAAATAGAGTGTGATTTCTCATTTGCGTTATCCCATGAACCTGCAGGTGGAAAAATTGAGTGAGATTTCTCACTGGCATTTTCCCATGACCCTGCCGGAGGGAAGATCGAATGTGACTTTTCACTTGCATTGTCCCATGTTCCGGCCGGTGGAAAGATTGTGTGTGAAGACTGTTTAATTTCTTTTACGTCCATGGATTTAGATATTAGGTTTCGAAACTGTAATAAGTTATAAATAAATCTTTATACTATCAATTTAAAATGAATGGGATATTTGGACTTTACAATTTATTTATCTTGAAAAAGCTAAGAAAATAAGGATTAAAAGCCCCCTTGTAGCCAG
>CALGOI010000295.1 GCA_937959065.1 uncultured Ignavibacteriota bacterium
GGTAAAGACCTGCCCAATCTGTAAGGGCGGGAGGTTAAAGGAGGATGCGCTATGGGTAAAAATAGATGATAAGAATATCCATGACATTTCAAAAATGACAATAAGCGAATGCAGGAAGTTTTTTGAGACGCTGGAATTTCATGATAATAAAAAGATAATCGCCGAACAGATACTTAAAGAGATTAAGACAAGGCTGGATTTCTTATTAAATGTGGGTTTGAATTATTTGTCGCTCGACAGGAGCGCGAAGACGCTATCGGGCGGTGAAGCACAGAGGATAAGACTAGCGACTCAGATTGGTTCACAGCTAACGGGAGTTCTTTACATACTCGATGAACCGTCGATAGGACTGCATCAGAGGGATAACGTTAAGCTTATTAATTCTTTGAAGAACCTCAGGGATATTGGTAATTCGATAATAGTGGTCGAGCATGACAGGGAAATGATAGAGGCGTCGGATTTTGTGATAGATTTGGGTCCGAGAGCAGGTGAGCACGGAGGAGAAGTGGTATCATTCGGACCACCTGCAAGTTTAAACGGGACTTCAATCACGGCAGAGTACCTTTCCGGTAAGAAGTCCATCCATTTACCTGAGAAAAGGCGTGAAGGTAATAGTAACTACCTGACTTTAAAAGGAGCGACAGGAAATAATCTGAAGAATGTTAATCTAAAGGTACCCTTAGGAAAGTTCATCTGTGTAACGGGAGTCAGCGGATCAGGTAAATCCACATTAATAAATGAAACGCTGTATAAAATATTATCGAGAAAGTTTTACAAATCCCCAGAAAATCCGCTGCCGTATAAATCTATAGAGGGATTCGCAAAGAAAGTCGATAATAAGACGGAAAGAATACTAGATAAAGTTATCGAGATAGATCAGTCCCCCATCGGCCGAACCCCGAGAAGCAACCCGGCAACTTATACGGGATTGTTTACTCATATAAGAGATCTTTATGCAGCACTGCCGGAGTCGAAGATAAGAGGTTACAAGATCGGAAGGTTCTCATTTAATGTGAAAGGGGGAAGATGTGATGCATGTGAGGGTGCAGGATTAAAGAAGATCGAGATGAATTTCCTGCCGGATGTGTATGTAAACTGTGACGTTTGTGAGGGAAAGAGATACAACAGGGAAACATTAGAGATAAAATACAAAGGAAAGTCGATCTCAGAAGTACTGGAGATGACTGTAGAGGAGGCTGTAGAATTTTTCGAGCATATACCTTCGTTAAACAGGAAACTAAAAACTTTATATGACGTTGGGCTGGGGTACATTCACCTGGGGCAGCAAGCAACGACTTTATCGGGCGGTGAAGCACAGAGGATAAGACTAGCTTCCGAGTTATCAAAGGTCCAGACAGGAAAAACTATATATATTCTAGATGAGCCCACAACTGGACTTCATTTCGAAGATATAAAGATGCTGCTAAATGTGCTGAATAAACTAGTCGATAAAGGTAATACGGTTATAGTAATTGAGCATAACCTGGATGTTATCAAATGCGCTGACTGGGTGATAGACTTAGGACCGGAGGGTGGTGAAAAAGGAGGAGAGATAATCGCAGAAGGAACACCTGAGGATCTTGTTAAGAAATTTATAGAAAATAGTTATACAGCGAAGTATCTCAAGGAAGAGTTTGGCAGGAGTAAATAAAAATCGTTCCCAAACAGGAGTTTGGGAACGATTAATTATCGTGTTATAATCTTCTATTGATTATCCTTTAGCTGAACCGTAAAGGTTAGCAACTTCATCCCAGTTAACAACATTCCAGAATGCTGATAAGTAATCAGGTCTCTTGTTTTGATAGTTGAGGTAATATGCATGTTCCCATACATCACAACCCAGAATCGGCGTACCCTTTTCTTCGGCTATATCCATCAAAGGATTATCCTGATTTGGAGTAGAAGTCACTGCAAGAGATCCGTCGTCCTTAACGATGAGCCATACCCAACCTGAACCAAATCTTGCAGCACCTGCGTCTTCGAATTTCTTTTTATAGTCATCGAAAGATCCGAAAGCGCTGTTAATTGCATCGGCAAGTTCGCCTGATGGTTCACCTCCGCCATTCTGTTTCATCATCTTCCAGAAGAGCGAATGATTGTAGTGTCCGCCGCCGTTATTTCTAACAGCCGCAGGATACTTGGAAATATTTTTGATAATTTCTTCGATAGATAAATTTGCCGCATCAGTACCTTCGACAGCTCCATTAAGTTTATCAACATAAGCTTTATGGTGCCTGTCGTGATGGATCTCCATAGTCATCGCATCAATACTTGGTTCTAATGCATCATTAGCATAAGGCAAGGGGGGGAGTTCAAAAGCCATTTTATTATCCTCACTTTTACATTATTAGAAAAATATAAGATAATAATAGTCGGGATTAAGTTCTATGTACTTTAAATTGAGTTTACAGAATGATAATATTATGATTAACAGACGGATACTCCAAATCGATACCCATCAGGACATTCAGCTTTAACTGGATTCCGAAGCTGTTTACGAAGTTTTTAGTTGCCTCCGGGGAATCATTTTGATAAGTGTGAGGATTCCATGCTTGATTTACATATTCAAAATAAGATTCTTTAGTCTGAAATTGGTAATATGGTTTAATAACAATCTCGAACTGCTTGCCCCATGGTGTATAACTAAACTGAGCATATGGTGTAACAGCAATGAGATTATTGTTGTTTTCAAAATCCGGTCCGAATTCCGCGCCTACATCCGCATATCCGGGAACTGTTTGGTCGTTGGTATTATAAAGCCTGGTCCGAAGGACAACCTTACCGAAATCAATATTAGAGCCTACCAATAGTTTATACCCATCTTTCCAAAAAATATATTTTCCGATTCCAATCCCAATGGTATTTATACGGGCTAATAATTCTCTTTTATATGGCTGATCACCCTGAAGAGTCTCATCTGAATAGGAGTATCCCCTTCTCTGAGTGAACCCAATGTCAATGACAAGGTTTTTTGCAATGATAATACCGCCGGAAACGGTGAAACCGTGAGTAAGGTTAATTTCGTTCAAATTACGTGTAAGGTGTGTACGCTGATCGTTATAGCTATTAATGAAATAATTTAACCCGTCGAGATTAGTTTCGCTCAGGTTGTATCCGCCGGAATAATATATAAAATCCACCTGGGCAAAAACACTGCCAGTGGTAATTATAACAATCGGAATTACAATAATATTCTTTATAAACCGGGTCATCAATCAGGATTTTGTATAAGTTTGAACGATGTTACCGACAGCCAGTCCCAGTAGGGCTCCATAGCCAGTCATCAGGTAGGCATTGGATTGAATTGCGCAATTCCCTGTAAGACAGCCAACATATTTCCAATATATAAAACCGCCTATGAGACCAACAAATAATCCGATAAATAGGAACTTCCTGTTTTTTAAGATTTTCATCATTTCAAATATTTTTTCAGATATTTTCCTGTATAAGATTTGCGGGACTTTGTTATTTCTTCGGGAGTCCCTTCTGTAACTATATACCCGCCTTCGTCACCGCTTTCAGGTCCTAAATCTATAACATAATCCGCACATTTAATAACATCAAGGTTATGTTCAATAACCAGCACGGAATTGCCCTTTTTAATTGGCTGTTCAAAGCATTTTAACAATTTTGATACATCATTAAAATGCAATCCCGTGGTAGGCTCATCGAATATAAACAGAGTATTATTTCCTTTTTCCTGGAATGTAAGGTGATAAGCGAGTTTCACGCGCTGTGATTCCCCGCCGGACAAAGTGGAGCCGGACTGACCTAAGCGGATATATCCTAATCCCACATCGTCAAGGATTTTGAGCTTAGAAGCGATCTTTGGAAATGGTTTGAAGAATTTAATTGCTTCGGTAACGGTCATTTCAAGGACTTCACTAATGTTCTTATGTAAATCGTCGGAGCCCTTAAGTGTGATATCCAGGACATCCATTTTGTATCTTTTACCGCGGCAGACCTCGCACTCGAGGAGAATATCCGCCATGAACTGCATTTCTATTTTCACGATACCGGTGCCTTCGCAAGTCTCGCATCTGCCGCCGGGTACATTAAAAGAGAAGTAACCGGGGGTAAAGTTTTTTCGTTTAGCTGCTGAAGTCGAAGCAAACTGTTCACGAATAACGTCGAAAGCCTTGATGTAAGTAACGGGGTTGCTTCGCAATGTACGTCCGATCGGTGACTGGTCGACAATCTCTACGGCATCGATGTTTTTGTGCCCGGTAATTTCATCGTGCTGGCCTATCTTCTCGTTGTATGAGCCTTCGAGTTTCTTCTTTAACGCACCGTAAAGAATATCATTAATAAGGGTTGATTTGCCCGAGCCGCTTACACCTGTGACGCAGGTAAACATGTTAAGTGGGATATTAACATCAATATCCTTTAAATTATTCTCCCGCGCTCCTTTGATTGTTATGTAGTCAGTAGATTTATTTACCTTTCTGCGTGTAGCTGGGATTTTAATTTCCTCTTTACCGCTAAGATATTTCCCCGTAAGGGATTTAGAATCAGTTAGAATTTCCTTATAATTACCCTGAAAAATGACTTCCCCACCCTGCTCACCTGCGAAAGGTCCCATATCAATCAACTCGTCAGCAGCTTCCATCATATCCGAATCATGTTCGACAACCAAAACCGTATTACCAAGGTCGCGAAGAGATTTCATTATGTTGATAAGGCGATCATTATCCCTTGGGTGAAGCCCGATCGAAGGTTCATCAAGAACGTACACAGAACCGACAAGTGATGAGCCAAGAGAAGTCGAAAGATTAATTCTTTGTGATTCTCCACCGGAAAGTGAATTAGACAAACGGTCGAGGGCAAGATAAGTAAGGCCTACCTCGTTTAGATATTTCAAGCGTGATATAATCTCTTCAAGAATTCTTTCGGATACTTTTTTCTCGTACTGATTTAACTTCAGCCCCACAAAGAAATCATACGCATCGGAGATCTTCATTCGTACAATATCTGCAATTGTTTTGCCGTCTATCTTTACGTATAGTGCTTCTTTTCTGAGGCGAGACCCGCCGCATTCACTGCAGGTGGTATACGCGCGGTATTTATTCAGAAGTACCCTGTAATGGAGTTTATACCCGGCTTCCTTTTCAACCCGTTTGAAAAACTTATCTATACCTATGTAACCTTTTCCACCTTTGAACAGCTTATCGTATTCTTCTTTGGTGAACTTATTAACCGGCTTATGGACATCAATACCCAGGTCATCGGCTGCCTCGATAAGCGCTGACATGTGTTTCGAGTGTTTCGGGGTATTGAAAGTGGCAATTGCACCCTGGAAAATGGACTTTTTCTTATCGGGAATAACAAGATCATAATCTATGTCCATTGTTTTTCCAAAGCCCTGACATCGCTCGCATGCTCCAAAAGGATTATTAAAAGAAAACATACGGGGTTCCGGTTCAAGAAAGCGAATCCCATCCATTTCAAGATAATGATTGAACTCGTATTCTTTGTAATCGTCATCATTTTGCACACGAATAGTGACAAACCCGTCACTCTCCTTATATGACATTTCGATAGCATCATTAAGGCGCGAGAGACTTTCCTCATCAGACGGATCGAATGAAAACCTGTCGATAATTACTTTAAGAGGTTCATCCTTTGCTCCTTTCGTTATCCTAGCTACTGCATCATCATCTTCAAAGTCATTTAGGTCGAGAACTTCATTTCCCAAAAATATGCGATAAAACCCTTTAGCTCTAAGACCGGTAATTACAGATTTGAGGATAGCTTTGTCAGTATATCGCTGGTTGAAATAAACATAGAGTTTTAAAGTTGATCCGTTTGCGAGCTTAGAAATTTCCTTTATTATTGTATCGGGGAGGTCTTTTGTGACCAATTTTCCGCTTTCCGGTGAATATGTCTTACCAATGCGTGCAAATAAAAGCCGCAGGTAATCATAAATCTCAGTCGTAGTTCCAACAGTAGAGCGGGGGTTTCTGGTTCTGGTTTTTTGTTCTATAGCCATAGAAGGAGCAAGACCAGCCATAAAATCCACATCGGGTTTATTCATTCTCTCGAGGAACTGCCTGGCATATGAAGATAAACTCTCAACGTAACGTCTCTGCCCTTCAGCGTAAATAGTATCAAAAACAAGCGATGACTTACCTGAACCGCTCACTCCGGTAATTACGACCAGCTTTTGCTTAGGTATATCAATATCAATGTTCTTGAGATTATGTACGCGTGCACCCCGAATTATGATGAACTTACGGGCATCCGGAAGGCTATTAAGAATCGCTTCTTCTTTACCATTAGCACCGGCAGACTTTTCCCAGTTCTTATCTTTAGACAAACTTTTTCTTTTCCTGACTGTTTTTTCCATTGAAGCAAAATATTTAAAATAGAATTTTAATATTATATAATCAGTTCTATAATTAATACTATCGTAACTATGCGAATGAAGTACATATATATATTAATAATTGCACTAAGTTTAACAAAGACAGGGATTACACAGGAATTATTTATTAACTCCCCTGCAGCAGCCAATATTTCAAAAAACCGGCTCGAATTACGGAATAATATACTCGGATATGATAATATGCAGTATTTTCACAACTCATTTGATATAAACTACGGGATCACAGGTAAATTATCCATTTATAACAAGTTTTTTTACACTACGGATTCCGATTATAAATTCATAGGAGACTTCACCCCTACACTCAGGTACAGAGTATATGATATAGACAGTAAGAATACACATTACAGGTTTGCAGTTCAGTCGGGTTTACGGATACCTATAGATTCACAGCCTATAGTGGGAGATAAAGTAGAATATGAATTACACCCCGGTCACGTAGTACAGTTTTATAATTTTGTAAACGACATAACAGTTCCAATAATAGATTTTCACACGACGGATAACTATACATGGAGTTTTACCGGGATTGCCACGATGCTAATCGATAAACTTGCAATCAGCGGTGACGCGGGTTATTATAAAAACTTCGCCAAGGGTGATTTTCAATTTGGTGATTATTACCAGTTCGGATTAAACTTCGGCTACCTGGTACTTCCCCGTACTTATGAAAGCTATGATGACGTTAATTTAAATATATATCTTGAGAATAAATTTTATCAGTTCAATAAGAACTATTTCAATGATGAAGTAATTTTCAATTCAGGCGGCTGGAGATGGGATACATACCTTGGGCTGCAGACAATCTTTTTCTCATCACTTATAGTCGAGGGGTCATACAACTTCCCTGTTTACTCAAATGAATTCACTGAAACAAGAATACAGACAAGACCTTCTTCTATATTATTTAGTGTAAGGTATCTCTTCTTTTTATAAACTAAACTGGGTGTGAGTTTTAAACTCTTTCAGTAAGTTTTTGTGGTGTAAGTAGTGGTGTGATATCAACCCGAATTCCCTTCCTTTTTCAATATTTTCAGGCATATCATCTATAAAGAAGCTTTCAGCGGGATCTACCTGGTATCTTTCAAAGATGTGCTCATAAATTTCATTCTCAGGCTTAGAATAGCCGACTTTGTATGAAATTACTCTTTTTTTGATGAGATTGAGATGGGGGTAAACTGAATACAGATAAGGAATATGCAAATGATCAGTATTGGAGAGCATCAGAATATTAAATTTTTTTTCCTTAACCAGCTGTTTTAGAAACTTCTCCATAGGGTTATTAGCCCAAAAAATATCCTGATACTTTTTTACGAACATATCATATGAAATGGTCAGACCGAATTCCTGTTTGAGGACAGAGTAAAATTTTTTACCGGTGATCCTGCCTGTCCCAAGGAGATACATTAGTTTATTTTCTTCGATAAAGTCACGAAACACTTTTGTGCCAAACCTTTTCTCGTAACCGGCAACTCCACTGAAAAAATAATTATGGTCAAAGAAAACGAGGGTATTCCCGAGATCAAAAATTATATTCTTAATCCTTGCAGGCTTCACATCAGAGGTATTTTGTACCTGTAACGTTCATATTATCATCAAATGTATATTCTTTTGGGTGACCGGTAGGAATCTCTACTTTTACGATCTCTTCAGGGGAAAGGTTCTCCAGGTACATTATCAAAGCGCGGAGACTATTACCGTGAGCGGAAATGATAACATCTTTTCCGGCTTTCAACTGCGGTTCAATAATATCTTTGTAATAAGGAAGCACTCTTTCAGCGGTATCTTTCAGGCTTTCGCCGTTGGGAGGAGCTATGTCGAAACTTCTTCTCCAGATATGCACCTGCTCATCGCCGAACTTCTCTCGAGTTTCATCTTTGTTGAGACCCTGGAGGTCACCGTACATTCTTTCATTAAGGGCCTGATCCTTTTCCAGAGGAATCGATTCCTGTCCTATCCCTTTTAAAATAATATCGAGCGTTCTCTGAGCTCTTAAAAGCTCGGAAGTATACGCTAAATCGAAAGTATAACCTTTCAATAACTCCGATGCTTTTTCAGCTTCTTCAATTCCTTTGGGGGAAAGGTCAACATCAACCCACCCGGTGAACCTGTTTTCGAGATTCCATTGAGACTGTCCATGACGGACGATTACAAGTTTAGACATGAATTATATAAGTTGAGATTTCAGGCAGAGAGCTGCCGTGAGAAGTAAATTAATTTTTCCATTTAATAGAACAACCAATAGAGGGTATTTGCTGAAAATCTATTTCTTTTCCTTCCAAAAGCAATTCAATTGCCCTGTCGAGTTCATTGGACGTTACTTTATCTTCCTCCTTCCAGTTATCATCTATCCTCCCGCGGTATTTTAATATGCGGTTTTTATCATAGACATAAATGTCCGGGGTACATTGAGCATCATAAGCCCTTGCGACTTCCTGCGATTCATCTATAACATAAGGAAAATTAAAATTATTCTCCTCTGCGAATATCTTCATATTCTCGAATGAATCTTCAGGGTAAGTATCCGGGTCGTTAGAATTTATAGCTATAAACTGCACGGCATTGTCTTTATGTTTGTGCTGAAGTGATGTTAACCTGTCAATTACAGCCTTAACATAAGGACAATGATTACAGATAAACATAATTACAAGGACTTCTTTATCATCATGTTCAGAGGGAGAATGAGTATTTCCATCAATCCCTTTGAGTGAAAAGTCTATGATCTTATTACCTAAATTTAAATGATTACTTTGTACAGCCATTTGGGATATTAATTAATAAAAATCTTCATCATCGTCATCCTCATCCATCTCGGGATGAAAATCTTCGTATATAAAATTGATATGGACCTTGCTTTTTTTGAAATCCTCTATATCCTGTTTAAAAACTTCTTCGGTAACGAAACGGTACTTCTCTTTAGCAGAGTAGTCGTTTTTGAAATGCACAATTATATTATGCTCATCGAGCATTGCGATTAACTTATCATATTCCTCTTTTGCTTCATCGGGTTTGATATTATTTACATCCGGACATTTTGGTGAACCAATTTTTTCAAAGACAGAAACAATTTTTATTTCTTTTGTTTTACCATAATCCTTGAGATGCTTTAATACTTCCTTTTCTTCATCTTCCTCATCAATTTCGCCAAGGACCTCATCTTCTTCGAAGTCCTCATCTTCGACCATCAATGAAGAACCGTCCATTAGTTCAGACAGATCGGGGTCCTCATCGGATTCATCATCCTTATTGATCTTTTCGGCCGTTTCCTTTGAAACAGATTCTTTCTTCTCCATATTTTTTCTTCGAGCCATCACGTATTGTAATATACTTTTTCTTTTTAATTTTAGTTAATAAGAAATCTCATATAAGTATAATAAATATAAACAAAAGGTGAAACAAAAATAAGACTATCAAATC
>CALGOI010000296.1 GCA_937959065.1 uncultured Ignavibacteriota bacterium
AGAAACTCTATCAGCTTATCCGCCAGCTCCTTTTCATCTTTAATGTCTTTGATATACTCCGTGAGACTGCTTAAAAAGTGAAAATTATTTTTTCTGAACTCCAGGTTCTTTTCAGCAGCCCTGAATGTAAGACCTTTATACTTATAAAGTTTATTCTTCATTAAACTGTTGTTTCAAGAGTTAAGTAATATGGATTCTTTCCCGATACCGGTGATGACCCAGTTGCCTGCGCATTTGATGGCAGGTCTGTGTCCGGTGTAACCGATACATTGCTTGATTGAGGATTCACTGAGAATTCCAATACCAATTGCATTGGTGATCCCGGTACTTCGATATTCATTTTAGGTATAACATTTAATGACTCGAAGTAGAACTCCTGGTGCTTGCCGTCTACTATACCGTTGTAATAATACCCTTCGAACGTACCGCCTCTGAGGTCATCTACCAGTTCCATCTCTTCTTTGGAAGTCTGGGCAAGAGTCATAACCAATTTTACTTTACGTTTACCATCCAGTTCGATTGAGTTACCATCCGAAAAGACTACCTCCTGTGAATCGGTTTCATCCATAACCTGTCCTTTCAAGAGGTGCCCGATGTTTGTCCATGTGCCCGATATTTTCAGCTGGAAATCATTTCCTCCGAAGAGCCGTATTCTGCTTGTGTTTTTTCCTAATGCCATGTTGTTTGATGTTTGATTATTTCTTTTCTTCTTTTTTAGTGAGCAGTACCTCTGCCTGTGTCTTGAATATCGCATCCCGTATCCCGAAAGCTGTCAGTACCACTGCGACTATCTCGAATGAGCGGAATATTTTATCCCACTCGTCACCCGTGATCCCGATCCCGAATGCCGGCAGCCATAGCTGTGCCAGCACTACCAGCGCGAAAAGTATAGCTCCTGATTTTGATTTAGAATTAAATATTGTTGGATTCATTTTGTGTTATTTTATTGTTATCCCGTTTCTACTCCCGATCAGCTCCGTTGTCAGGTTATAATCTTTGTCTGTACTTACTGTGTATACCCTGTATATGCTTTCGTCTTTCTGTGAGCAGAACTCACCCTGCTTTATTACATACTCGATGTAGATTATCTCACCAATCTCAAAATTTTCAAATCCGGTGAACTTAGACAGATCGATCGTAAGACAGGCTGTTTCAAGGTAAACACCCTGCGTGTATTCTGTTATTGTTCCCTGGTACACCAGCGGGAATTGTGTGCAGTCTATGCAATTCTTATATGGCGCCAGCCCTGAACATCCCGTCATAAATACAGCAAACGCTATAAGAAGCATTAATTTTATTTTTTTCATGCTATTTGTTTAAAATGTTTTCAAGTGTTTTATGGTTAATTAAAAAGACTGTAAAATCTATGCCCAGCTTTTTATGTACCGGTTTTGCTCTTTCCAGAACGGGCTTGTACTCGGTCTTGTACTGCCAGTTGTTTTCGTATGATATTATTATGCAGCCGAGTGAGCTGTTCCAGAATCTCCCC
>CALGOI010000297.1 GCA_937959065.1 uncultured Ignavibacteriota bacterium
TGAACTTTGTGGGAAACAAGTGATTGTAGGTTTAAGAGAGCTTCAAATTGTGATGTAGTCTCTATAGTATCTATAGTTTCTATGGTTTTGTATCCTTTATTGTTTTTTTGTTGTATTTATTTATATATTCTAATAATAAAATATAATTGTATAAATAAAATACACAAATAACAAATATAACAAATACATAATTAAAGAAAACGAAATATAAGCTCATTGATTTACTTTTAAAAGGTGAGAAAAAGAACAGGATTGTTGAAATCTTTGTAGATAGTATAAACCCTGTTTCTCTGGATGACCTTACTTTGATTAGTAAGGATCTTAACAAGATTTTTTCCGAAAGTGACCTTAACTCTTCAATTTCAAAATTAGTGGTTTCTTCCCCGGGTGTTGATAAGCCGTTCAAATTTGATTGGCAGCTGAATAAACACACCGGCAGAACACTTGAAATTGAATTAATTGAAGGTAAAAAAATCGAAGCTAAACTAAACGATATTTCTGACAAAGGTATACTTTCCCTAACTAAGAAATTCAAAAAGGGTAAAAAACAGGAAACAGAAGATATTGAAATAAACTTTGATGACATAAAATCATCGAAGGTCAAATTAGAATTTTAAAGATTAAACAAAACAGAACTAAAAGAATTACAAAATGAATAAGTCAGATTTAATTGAAGCTTTTTCCATGATGGCAAAAGAAAAGAATATCGACAGAGATATTCTTGAAAGTGTAATAAAAGATTCTTTCCGCAAAATGATGGAAAAGAAGTATGGACTCGAAGCTAACTTTGAAGTTATTGTTAACATGGAAAAAGGAAATATCGAGATATTCCTTTATAAGACAGTTGTAGATGAAGTTGTAGATCCTGCTTCAGAGATAGACGTACAAAGTGCTAAGGAATCTACAGGTGAGGATTTCGAAGTTGACGATGATTACGTCGAAGAGATTCCGATAGATGAATTTGGAAGAAGACTGGTACTGAACCTTAAACAGAATCTAAACCAGAAGATCAGAGAGATTGAAAAAGAGGTTACATTCAATCAGTATAAAGACGTAGTTGGTGAAATAATTGTTGGGGAGGTTTACCAGATAAAACCAACTTCGATTCTGCTTATTCATAACGGAAACGAAGTTATATTTCCTAAATCCGAACAAATTCAAAAAGAACGTTACCGAAAAGGAGATACTGTAAGAGCTATTATCAAAAGTGTCGAGAAAAGACAATCAGGACCACCTCTTATTATCGCGTCCCGTACGGATGACCAGTTCTTAATGAAGCTATTCGAACTGGAAATTCCTGAAATCTATGACGGTATTATTGATATACGAGCTATTGCCCGCGCTCCGGGTGAAAGAGCAAAGATTGCTGTGTTCTCTAATGATGACAGGATAGATGCTGTAGGCGCGTGTGTCGGTATGAAAGGTATGAGAATTCATTCTATCGTACGTGAACTGAGTAATGAGAATATCGACGTTATAAACTTTACAGATGACCCGGCGCTCTATATTGCAAGAGCCCTGTCACCGGCTAAGCTTCAGGATATTTATCTGGACACAGAAAATAAAGTAGCAAAGATTTACGCCGACGATGACCAGATGAGTCTTATCATTGGCAGGAACGGACAAAATATCCGGCTCGCTTCAAAATTAACCGGTTACCAGATCGATGTAATAAAAGATGAAGATGCAGATGAAGAAGATGAGGATTCAGGTGATGAATCTATCGGAAAGGATGATGAGGATGCCGTCGAGGAGAACGGAGAAATTGAAGTGACAGAGGAAGTAAATGATTCTGAAGAGGTAAACGTAGAAACTGACGAGGATGATTCTGATGAAGTTGAAGAGGAGGAGACTGAGCAAGAAGTAGTCAATGAAGACGCAGATGAAGATGAGGATGACGACGACGAAGCTGAAAGTAATGAAGCTGAAAGTGATGAAGCTGAAAGTGATGAAGCTGAAAGTGATGAAGCTGA
>CALGOI010000298.1 GCA_937959065.1 uncultured Ignavibacteriota bacterium
CGCTTATCCTTTTTTTTATTTCTTTTAATTTAGCCAACTAATTCCTTTTTATTCTGTTTGACTTATTGCAGATGAAAATCTCTCAGTGAAATCCTTTAATATCTCATCGAGTTTTGCCTTTGTATCGTCAGTCATTTCTTTCTTCTCTTTGATCGAATCTAATACATCTTTGTGTAAGCTTTCCATCTCTGCTAAGAAATCACTTTCATATTTCTTTACTTGTTCGACCGGGATGGCATCGAGATATCCGTTACCACCGGCATATATAATTGCTACCTGCTTTTCTACAGGCATTGGAGAATATTGTTTCTGTTTAAGAATTTCCACTAGTCTCTGACCTCTTGTAAGCTGTTGTGTCGTCGCTTTATCAAGGTCTGAACCGAATTTAGCGAATGCCTCAAGCTCCCTGTACTGTGCAAGGTCAAGTCGCAGCGAGCCGGCGACTTCCTTCATCGCCTTGATCTGCGCGTTACCACCGACCCTCGATACCGATATACCCACGTTGATAGCAGGTCTTACACCCGCGTTAAAGAGGTTCGGTTCAAGATAGATCTGTCCGTCAGTGATCGAGATTACGTTCGTCGGAATGTATGCGGATACGTCACCTTCTTTGGTTTCGATAACCGGAAGAGCTGTTAAGCTTCCTCCGCCTAAGTCCGGAGAAAGTTTTGATGCTCTCTCGAGAAGTCTTGAGTGAAGATAGAATATATCACCCGGGTAAGCTTCACGGCCCGGAGGTCTTCTTAGCAGAAGTGATACCTCTCTGTAAGCAGCTGCCTGCTTTGAAAGGTCATCATAGATTACAAGTGCGTGTTTTCCGTTGTCCCTGTAATACTCACCTAATGTTGCGCCTGAGTAAGGTGCGATGAACTGCATAGGTGCAGGATCGGATGCTGTAGCCGAAATAACCGTAGTATATTCCATAGCTCCGGCGTCTTCTAAAGCTCTTACTACCTGCGCTACAGTCGAACCTTTCTGGCCGATTGCGACATAAATACAATATACGTCTGTATCTTTCTGATTAATGATAGTGTCGATGGCAACAGCTGTTTTACCTGTCTGCCTGTCGCCGATGATAAGCTCCCTCTGTCCTCTACCGATTGGAATCATAGCGTCGATAGCTTTCAAACCTGTCTGAAGCGGCTCGTTAACCGGTGCTCTTTGAATAACACCCAGCGCTTTCCTTTCGATCGGTAGGAACTGGTCTGTTTTAATCTCACCTTTGCCGTCGATTGGCTGTCCAAGCGGGTTGATTACCCTGCCTAACATTGCGTCACCTACTGGCATCGATGCGATTCTTCCGGTCCTCTTAACCATATCACCCTCTTTTACGAGTGATGACTCACCGAAAAGAATACAACCTACGTTGTCTTCCTCGAGGTTTAACGCGATACCAATTACGCCGTTAGGGAATTCGATTAGCTCACTCGCCTGGCATTTTGTCAGGCCGTAAACCCTCGCTACACCGTCACCGACGTATAACACGGTACCGACTTCATATATATCTAACTCCTTCTCAAATCCCGTTAACTGTTTTAACAGTATCGAGGATACTTCATCGGATTTTACATTAACCATTTTTATTAACTCCTTTTATTCCTTTTGGGAATGCCCTTGCGGGCGTTTATAATTTTTTTAATTCAGGGCAATATCACCTTGTTTGAAGCGCTTTCTCAGTATTTCCAGTTGGTGTCTTATGCTTGCATCTAATATTACATCCTTTATCTTTACCTTAAAACCGCCTATCATGTCCGGTTCAACTGCAAATGAAGGTTTGCTCTTGAGCTTTGTATATGAGTCTATCTTTTCTTTGACCTGCTTCTTCTCATCGTCAGTCAGTTCTACGGCAGATGTTACATATACAGTAACAATGCCTTCTTTCTCATTCTTCAACTCAAGAAAATCATTCAGGATTTCGACTATAAGATCGCCCCTTCGTCTTTCGACTAAGAGAAGCATGAAGTTAAGCATTGTTTGCTCTACTTTTCCGCCGAATAATTCCTTTATGATTGCAGTCTTCTTAACTTTATCGATGATAGGACTCTTAAAAAACAGTTCGAGGTCCCTGCTATCCGCGATGGTTTTTAAAACCATATCGGTATCATCGGCGATCTTATCTACTTCGCCTTTTGACTTAGCTTCTTCGTATAAAGCTATCGAATACCTTCTCGAAATCTTTTCAAACATTTTGTAAAATTATCCTTTATTTAACAATTCTTACTAATTACTTGGGACCTTTGATAGAAAATCATTAACAAGTTTCTTCTGTTTCTCTTTGTCCAGTGACTCAGAGATGATCTTTTCAGCAGCTTCGATTGCGATGTCGGATATCTTATCTTTTAAGTCATCCATCGCTGAATTCTTTTGCTGTTCGATCTCTGCCTTTGCCTGCTCGATTATCTTCTGAGCGTCTTCGTTCGCTTTCTGCTTCAACTCGTCGCCAAGTTTATTAGCAACTTCCTTAGCCTGGTTAATTATCTCCATCGATTTAGCATTAGCTTCGGCAAGATTCTTCTTGTTTTGTTCTATTAGTTCCTCAGCTTCCTTCTTTAACTTCTCGGCGTTATCCAGTGAATTCTTAATGGATTCTTCCCTGGTGTTAAGCGCACCAAGTAACGGAGTCCATGCTATTTTTCTTAATAAAATTAGCAACAGAACGAAAATAACAATCGTCCAGATGATTAACCCCGGGTTTACCGATAGCAATGAAGGTTTTTCGTGCTCCTGTTGGAATACGAAAAGTAAATTGTTAAATAGTAAAGTCAGGTAATAAGCCATGATGGTCCTGATTTAAAATTTGTTCTAAAATTAGTCGTACTTCCTGCTATTACTTAAGCGCAAGAAGGATACAGATAACAAGTCCGAATAGAGCAACACCTTCGATAAGCGCTGCTGCAATGATCATCGATGTCCTTACTTCACCTGTAGCTTCCGGCTGTCTTCCTGTAGCTTCCATAGCTGAAGCTGCTAGTCTACCAATACCGATACCTGCACCGATAACTGTTAAACCGGCTCCAAGACCTGCTCCTAAAAATGCAAAATCCATTTTATATTCTCCTTTTTAAGTTAAGTTTATTTATTTATGGATATT
>CALGOI010000299.1 GCA_937959065.1 uncultured Ignavibacteriota bacterium
CTTCTTGTTTGAATAAACCGTGATAACATAATCCAGGTCTTTGTCCATACCGCTCTCGAATGCAAGGGCAGTCTCCACGAGAACTATCTTATCGTCGAGTTTCTTTATTTCTTTTTTAAGGTTGGCAATAACAACCGGGTGAACGAGCTTAGTAAGTTTTTTATATTTTGCTTCACTGGAAAAAATCTCCTTTTTAAGTTTAGATAGGGATATTTTTTCTTTGAAATTGAGCAACTTCTTTCCCATAGCTTTTACAACAGCATCGAAGAGTTTCTTATCTTTATTATATAGATCTTTAGCCATCTGGTCGGCATAAAGCACGGAAAAGCCTTCATTTTCTAAAATACGGCAAACTTCAGTCTTACCGGAGCCAATACCACCGGTGATTCCCACAATAACCTTATCTTTAATGGTACGCATTATGTATTTTGATTAGTAAAAAACGGGGCGAAAACCCCGTTTTTATATGATTTTCTACTTAAATAATATAAATTTTATTTTGCATATGCAATAGACCTTCTCTCTCTAATCACATTAACTTTGATCTGTCCGGGATATTCCATTTCTTCCTGGATACGTTTAGCAATATCATTAGCAAGCTGGTCCTGGTGAGTGTCATCCACCTGCTCCTGTTCAACTATCACTCTTACTTCACGTCCTGCCTGAATTGCAAATGTTTTAGTAACACCGTTGAATGAGCTTCCGATCTCCTCGAGTTTCTCGAGACGTTTCGAATATGCCTCGACAGATTCCCTTCTTGCTCCCGGTCTTGCTCCACTGATCGCGTCAGCTGCTTGTACGAGAACGGAGATAGGATGTTCCATAGGCATCTCATCGTGGTGCGCTCCGATAGCGTTACAAACGATAGCGTGTTCTTTACATCTTTTGGCAACTTCATACCCTAGTATAGCGTGCGGTCCTTCGATGTTCTTATCGATTGTCTTACCCATATCGTGGAAAAGACCTGCTCTTTTAGCCATGTGCGCGTCGAGTCCGAGTTCAGCTGCCATAATTCCGGCTAAGTATCCTACCTCGATTGAGTGATTAAGAACGTTCTGTCCGTAGCTCGAGCGATACTTCATTCGCCCGATGAGAGTAACAATGTCACGATGGACTCCCTGTATTCCCATTTCGATGAGAGTATTTTCACCAACACGGATAATTTCTTCGCTAAGCTCCTTTTCGACCTTTTCGACTACTTCCTCGATACGCGCCGGGTGGATACGTCCGTCAGCTATAAGGCGTTCCATAGCTACACGGGCTATCTCCCTTCTGAACGGATCGAATCCGGAAATAATGATGGCTTCAGGTGTATCATCCACTATTATATCAACACCTGTGCAGGCTTCAAACGCGCGGATGTTACGTCCTTCTTTACCAATGATACGTCCTTTGAGTTCGTCTGATTGTATCTGGAGTACAGATACGGTAGTTTCGACTGAGTGGTCAGCTGCAGAGCGCTGAATACCCTGCAGAATTATATCTCGCGAAAGGCGGTTTGATTCGAGTTTAGTCTCGTCACGAATCTCCTGAATCTTTTGAGCGCATTCGAGTTTAACATCGTCGATGAGCTTTTCAAAGAGGATCTTTTTAGCTTCCTCTTCAGACAAACCGGATATCCTGACGAGCTTGGCGGATTGCTCTTCGAGCAGCTGCTTATTCTCTTCAACCTGCTTTTCCGCAAGCTGTAGTTTTTCCTCGAGCTCCTTGTTTTTTGCATTGAGCTCGCCTTCAAACTTTGCCAGCTCGGTATTTTTCTTTGAAACGTTATTGATAAGTTCATCGAGTTCTTCCCGTTCTTTTTTGAGACGTTTTTCCTCGACTACAACTTCCTTTTCACGTTCCTGAACTTCCTCGTCAAATTTCTGCTTCCTCCTGTAAAACTCATCTTTTACTTCGAGGAGCTTTTCTTTTTTAAGATTTTGAGCGGCCTTATCGGCATCATCCATAAAGGATTTCGCTCTTTTTTCGGCATCTGAAACGAGAGTTGATGCTTTATTCTCAGCGTCTTTAACTATTTTTTCTGCGGTAGCTCCTGCTTTTTCGAGTTTTGCGGAGCTGGTTTTTGCCTGTAAATACCATCCAACAAAGAACATCAAAGCACACAGAGCCACTACTACAGGAATAAGAATGTATGATTCTCCCATGATTTCCCCTTAGTCTCCTACTAATTTTCTCCTATAGATTTAGTACGAGTTATTTGGTTATAACATTTTATTTGAAAAAACGAATTATTGAACAACGAACTACATTTATAAAATAAAAAAACCGCAACGGAACCTCAGCGCAAAGGTTATAAAAGAACCCGTCTTTAAAAACGGTGGGTGGCGCCAAAATGTCTTTTGCTTCCACTGTTCACTGTGTTTCATCCGGATCAGGGATGAAGCGAAACTCTTTGGGTTACATCGAGTCGAGGCCTGCAATTGACATTTGCGAGAGCTAACCTCCCAAGAAAATACTGTTGGTTCTTTATAATGTTTGACTGTGGTTATCCGAGCGGTTTAAACTCCGGATAATCTCTATATAAAAGAGCTATAAATTTTCGTCCAGTAACTGGCTTATACTGCCAACTTTAGAGTTACATTCATTCAAAAAAGCAACATACTCCTGCTCTTTATCCTTATTCTTGTCCTTCTCTTTAAAGTAACTCTCTGCAATATTTAACGCAGAAACGACCGCAATGGTTTCCCCGGATTGGTTAGGCGATTCATAGCCAATTTTTTGCATCAAGCTATCGACGTGATTGGCTACTTTTTCGACCTCCTGTATATTATCACCCTGGAGGTTATACTCACTATTGAATATTTTAACTTTGATACCGGTTTTCTCCATTTTTTTAACGAAACGAAATTAAACGAAAATTTTATCTAACTAAAAATTCAGTCAAACAAGGGGGCTAAACATCAGCCCGTTTTTTGCGGCGAAAGCCGCTGTTACATCTAGTCGTACTCCTGTTCTTCGGGAGTCTCTGCCTCCTCTAAGTGTGAATCTATCCTGGCAATAAGTTCTTTAATACGGGACTTAATTTCGTCCCTGTCCTGATTAGAGTTATTATTCTCTTTATTAAGAGTCAAATTCTTAAGATCAGAGATCTCCTTGTCCTTCAGGACGCACAAGGAGTTTATCTTGGTTAATTGTAACTTTAAATCCGTGATTTTGGAATTAAGCTCCTTAATTCCTTCCTTAAGTTCTTTATTTTCCTGCTGGTTCTCTTTCAGCTTGGTGACGAGGGACCTGACCTTTGAAAAGAGATTTTCAAGCGCTACTAAATGTGATTCCCTTGCTTTTTGTAAATTGTCAGTATGTTCCTCTTGAGTCATTTAAAATTTTAATTTCTTAAAGAAACTCCGAGCCCGTTTTCGAGATCTTTGACGATGTTGTCTATCTGTTTATTTATCTCGTCGTCGGTTAGCGTTCTTTCATTCGAGGAGAAGTTTAATGAGAACGCCATGCTCTTTTTACCCTGTCCCAGTTTATCGTCCGCGTAAACGTCGAAGAGCTTAACACCGGTCAGGTAATCTCCGCCGCTTTTTATTATCGAGTTGTGAATGTCATCGAACGCAACATCAGAGCTGATGACAAACGCAAGGTCTCTTTTAACGGCAGGAAACCTCGAAATTTCTTTGTAATAAATATTTTTATTAACATTTTCTAAAAGAACGTCCATATCAAGTTCGCAAAGGTAAACATTGGAATCGACGTCAAAAACTTCAAGTAAATCTTTACTAACCTTAGTTAAGTATCCAATCTCTTTATCACTTAAACGGATACCAATTTTACCTTTATCGTCATCAGTATAATAAAATAATCGGTAATTTTCAACGTTGAATTTAGACATAAGCATTGCAATTTCGCCCTTTATGTCAAATATATCAAAATTCCGCTCTTTAATGTCGAAAGAATCCTGGTCGCTAAGTCCAGAAATTGCCGTACATAAGTGGTAATTTTCGATGAATTTCCCATTTTTTATGTCGAACACTTTGCCTATCTCGAATAATTTTAACGGGATGTCCTTTCCGGAGTGATTTACGTTATTCCGGATGGAATTCAGCATGCCGTAAGTGAGATTTGTGCGTAAAACGTTCATTTCGGATGATGAGGGATTTTCCAGGTCGATCATCTCCCCGGGGAAGTGTTTCAGCTTGGTTTTATCTAGTAAAGACCCTGTCAGAATCTCGTTGAAGCCGCGGCCAATGAGATACTCCCGAACGTCGGAGATGTTTTTCATCTTTTCGGTGGAGTATGGCTGTATGGCGGCGAAGTTGAGTTCGAATGTGACGTCATCGCTGAGCTTATCGAAGCCGTTGAGGCGGCCGACTTCCTCGATGAGGTCGACTTCCCTCTCTATGTCAGAGCGGCGGTACTCGGGAATAGAAAATATCAGATAGTCCCCTTCCTTGCGGAGGAAATTTATATCGATCTTTTCGAGTAAACTTTTTATTTCATCTTCTTTGATGTCGATGCCGAGGAGCTTGCCGGTCCTGTCCGCGCGGATACCCGCTTCAAGCGCGGAGAACGGCTCGGGGTACACGTCGTAGAAGCCCTTCGATATTTCACCGCCGGCGAGCTCGGCAATGAGCTGAGCTGCCCTGTTTGATGCGAATTCTATATTGCTTATGTCGACACCCTTTTCGAAGCGCTGTG
>CALGOI010000300.1 GCA_937959065.1 uncultured Ignavibacteriota bacterium
TTTTTCTACTTTACCAAAAACCTCGCTTCCCGCATACTCCGGAATATCATAACCGTTTTTTTCGAGATCCGTTGCATTTTGGTAATTCTGAGCAAATATCTCATAAGTTCCCAAAGGAATTCTCAATTGATATGCGGCGTCATATAATGGTACGTCATCGCTTGTCAGCTCTGGGTTTAATTCTCGTAACGTCTCCACATCTGAATTACATAACTCTGCTATTCGGTGAAGGGTGGTACTTGTTTTAATATTAACTCTTTCAAAAGAAATTGGATCACCGTATTCTACATTTGTAAATCCAAACTCCTCAAGATTTCTAAATACATATGACAATGCAAGGATATATGGTACGTAGTTCTTGGTTTCTCCCGGCAAATATCCGCGAATTGCCCAGAAATCCTTCACCCCGCCTTTTCTTATTGCGCTATTGACTCTCCCGGGGCCGGCATTGTATGCTGCGAAGGATAGATACCAATCACCGTATGTTCGGTAGAGATCCAATAAATGTCTTGCTGCTGCGTCTGTTGCTTTTTCAAAATCCCGCCTGTCATCCCTGTAACCATCCTGGTATAGTCCGTAAGCATTACCTGTAGCAGGCATGAACTGCCAAAGACCAACTGCCCCTGCACGTGATACAATTGTAGGGTTTAGTCCTGATTCCTGTACGGAAAGATAGATAAGCTCTTCAGGTGCACCGTAATACCTGAGTATCTTTCTCATTAATGGGAAGAATTTTCCTGAACGGTATACCGTCTTATCAATAAAATTTCTTCCTCGCTCTGTATTAGTCCAAAATTCAATGAATTCATCGACTACTGAATTTCTAACAAGCTCCAGTGTACTGCCATCCGGTAATGCTTCTCTATCAAAATTTCCTGTTACTTCTTTGATTTCTTCCTTGTTGTATTTAATCTCAAGGCGCTTTGCGTAATCAAAAACTAAGCTGCTTGAAGGAATGTCTTGCTGGGTGGAGATGTAATCCTGAACAATACTTGTTGCTAACTCATCATGATCTTTCCTCCATGAGAAATAGCCGGGCGTCTCAAGAATTTCTATATTAATAGTCCTCAACCTTTTCAAAGCATCCTCAAATTTAATAATGGCCATTCTGTCATTCTTTGAATCATTATATTCCAATGCAGTTTTGTACATAGTAAATGCCTCATCCAAATGGACATATACAGCGGTCGAATCTTTGGCCCTTTTTATAGCTGATTCTTCATCTTGACCACCTGAACAGGATGCAAGAATAAATGCTGTAAATAAAATTAATAAATAGGGAAGGTAATTCTTAGAAAAAAAATAACGCTGGTAATATTGGTAACTTGACATAGGCACCCTATAATTATTTAGTTTCAAAAAATAGAGGTTAACGTATGCAATATCAAGCTAATTTTAAGTAAAATTCACTAACAGTAATGTTTATATATGAGTTACACTTAAAATCCCCTGAAATGCATATACAATTTATACTTCAAATCTAAGAAAAATATCCATAAAATATGATGAAAAAAACGCCGCTATTGATTAAAGTAGCGGCGCTAATCAAGCAAGAAAATAGGGGGTAATTATTGTCTGAATTTTACTTCGTATTTAAATTCTATTCCGGATAGATCAGGACCGGTCCAAAGATTCAAAGAATTTAATTTTGTCAGTGCATTTTTTTCTAAAGAGATATTCTCACTGTCGATTTTTAAAAAGTTGATCTTTCCGGTTTCTTCAACTTTTACTGTGACTTCGATATTTCCGTTTAGATCCCTGTCGGAATAAACCAACAATGGTGTTTTTAATACTTCTTTGATTTCATTGGCCAGCTGATAATTTAACTCCGACGTCTTTGCACTTCTGTCCCCGCCATCGGCTAATGCATTTTTCCCTTGTAAAGCTATAATTGTAAGAAGTAATATTAATGAACCTTTTAGCAGTTTCATTTTTACTCCTTTTAATTTATTATCGCTTGTATATTGTTCGAAACGAATTATCAAAAGTTTCATTTTTAATTAAATACATTATACAAGTTGGAAAGAAATTATAAATTATCCGTACCTGAAATTCACGAAAAGATACGGATCGATAAATATATAGCGAGATTTATTGAAAAAGCTTCGCGAACTAAAGTGCAAAAAGCCATTAATTTAGGTAATGTCACTGTTAATGGTGATGTAGTTAAGTCCAACTATATTGTCAAGCCATTTGATGAAATTGACGTTGATCTACCGGCATCGGAACCTCAGGATGTATTACCTGAAGATATACCGCTGGATATTGTTCACGAAGATAATTACCTGATGGTCCTTAATAAACCGGCGGGAATGATTACTCATCCTGCATATAAGAATTATTCCGGAACTCTCGTTAACGGTATAATGTACCATGCCGAAAAAACCAAAGGCTCCCTTTCTAATTTGAATGGATTCGAACGGGCGGGAATTGTACACAGGATTGATAAAGACACTTCAGGTCTCCTGGTAATTGCTAAAGATGAAGATACCCACAGAAAGCTGTCAGAGCAGTTTTATCAACATTCTATTGAAAGGGAATATAACGCTATTGCTTGGGGTTTATTTAATGAGAAAAGAGGGAGCATTACTGGAAAGATCGGACGAGATCCGAGAAACAGGTTACGAATGGCAGTGATTCCCGATGATGAAGAAGGTGGAAGACATGCTATAACGCATTATGAAGTTCTCGAGGAGTTTGATTTTCTATCACTGGTAAAACTTAACCTCGAAACGGGGAGAACTCACCAGATTCGTGTACATCTGGCTAAGATAGGGCATCCAATCTTTAGTGATGAAACTTACGGAGGAGTAGACCCTAAATCGCTTCGTCTCACAACACGTATGAAAGCTACAGCGAAAAATCTATATGAACTCCTTTCAAGACAGGGACTGCATGCAAGATTACTGGGATTTATCCATCCCCAGACGGATGAACATATGGTTTTTGAAGCCGATCTGCCTCATGATATGTTATCCGTATTAGAAAAAGTGCGGAAGATTAAAGACGCACAAACTTAATAGAGATAAGGAATCAAAGCTTTTGTCTTTTTCATGTAGTCATTGTAATCGATAAATCTCTTCAAAAGTAGTTTCTCTTCATATTTCAATTTTATAATTAAATCTATAATGAGTATTAAATATAAAATAATATTTACTAATGACGGAGTATTTATCACATATCCTCCTATGATCATTAGCACTGCGGTATAAATTGGATGACGTACTATTCTATATGGACCCGATGTTATAAGTTTCGAACCTTCCAATAATTCCGGTAAAACATTGAACTTCATCTTGTGCTCTGCCATTGCCCAGATACCTATTATCAACCCGGCTGCAATTAATAATACTATATAAACTTTTTCGGGAATTATATCACCCGACAGAACTATATACACACAACAGAAAATCTGAACTATAAATATGATGATGGATTTTACTGACATTATTTTGTGTGGGATAAAGCCCGGGAAAAAATAAAATACCAACTCCCGGTTTATTTATTCCCCTTTCCTATTAACTTCGCTCTTCCCAGATTTGTGCCAGGTTTATTATAGTCTCAACTGCTTTTTGCATATCCTGTACTGATACCCACTCTAACTTCGAATGGAATGCATGTTCCCCGGCAAAAATATTCGGACACGGTAGCCCCATAAAAGATAATCGTGATCCGTCAGTGCCCCCTCGGATCGATCCAAGTTGAGGTTCTATTCCCGCTCTTTTAACGGCTTCAATTGCATAATCAACTATTCTTGGATCTTTATCAATTACCGATTTCATATTTCTGTAGGATTCCTCTATTTTAAAATCAAAACCGGACCGGCAATACGTACTGACTACTTCATGTGTGATTTGTTTTAAGAAATCCTCTTGTTTTTTCAATTCTTCCTCATTAAAACTACGAATAATAAATTTTAAAGTTGCATGCTCGTTCCCGGCACGTAACGATACCGGGTGGACAAATCCTTCTCTTCCTTCTGTAGTTTCAGGTGACATAGTATCCTTAGGAAGTTTCTCTACTATTTCGCAAGCTATTTTGATAGCATTCTCCATTTTGTTTTTGGCAAAACCGGGATGAATGTTAAACCCATTGATTTTAATGGTAACTAAGTCCGCGGAAAAGGTTTCATCTTCGATCTGTCCAAGGGATTCTCCGTCAACAGTATACCCGATATCCGCTCCAAGCTTATCCATATTTACATTATCAACCCCTTTCCCAACTTCTTCATCAGGCGTAAAAAGAATTCTTATTTTCCCATGCTTAACTTCAGGATGTGTCATTAGGTAATTTGCTGCGTCCATGATCTCAGCAAGTCCCGCTTTATTATCTGCTCCGAGCAAAGTTGTTCCATCTGCCGTTATTATGTCATTCCCGACTTGAGTTTTTAATGCTATGAGCTCTTCAGGATCCAATACTTGTGTATTATCTTTTGGCAGCACAATTTTACCGCCATCGTAATTTTCATGAATGACTGGGCTGACATTTTTTCCTGTTACATCAGGAGATGTATCCATATGTGAACAGAAACAAATAACCGGAACGTCTTTTTCGGTATTTGAAGGGATTGTCGCGTAAACATATCCATAATCATCTAGTTCAGCATCCGTAATTCCAATTTCTGTTAATTCCTTTACTAAAACCCTGCCAAGATCTTTTTGCTTCTCTGTTGTAGGATAGCTTGTAGAATCAGGATTGGATTGTGTATCAATTTTGACGTAATTTAAAAATCTGTCCTTAACTGTAAATTTATAATCCATTTATATTATTGCGGTTTTTTAAACAGAATTCAAAATTTAGTTAAATTTTTTTAAAATATTAGTATAAAATAGGGTAAACATTAAAAAATTAATTTTTTACCTCCAGTCAATAATCTCAATGTTCTCTCCGGTACTTTCAACAATAAATGCTCCTTTTTTATTTGTGTTAACAATTCTGTTCAATTGGGATTTTTTATCTTCGGGCAGATTTTCCTCAGAAGGTGTAACATATATTTGTGGGATATGATTAAATAGTGAAATATTTTTTGAATGCAATATATCAGCATCTAAGAAATCATCATACTTAATAGTTAGGTAACTTCTTTCGGTTTCATTTTGATGTGAAACTATTAGAATATCTAAATCACGGTAGCTTATTTTAAGATTAATATTACCCGAAGTTGTGCTTACCGGTGATAAAAAATATATTCGGAGATCTTCAAAACTGTCGATCAGGTCACCCTCCTTAACATCTATATCTGATTTTTCACTATTGGCAAATATCAGCTTTCCAACTGGAAAATTTCCGGAAATATATTCTAAACCGCCTGTATTTTCAGGGTTATCATCAGTTATTATTAAAAGATCGATTTTCTCTAGCCCCCTTCTTTTCAGGTACGGGATTATAGTTCTCTCCCCGCTGTTATATGTTTGTTTTTTGATCCCGGTGTTTATTAAAACAACTTTACCGTCTGTATTTTCAATGACC
>CALGOI010000301.1 GCA_937959065.1 uncultured Ignavibacteriota bacterium
CGAAGTTTTGCGTAGCAGCTTCGATCATTAGATCTGAATCCTTATTGTCCTCTAGGCTAACAGATGTACTAATGTTTCCGAGAGTAGAGTTCTTCTGGTCTTCGGTGATCTTTTCTTTTTCGACCATCCTGCCGAGGTTTTTTGTGATCGTGGCGACGGCTTTATCCAGAAAGTCCTGTTTTATGTCGATGAGAGTCACATTATATCCATACAGCGCGAATACGTGGGCGATACCATTACCCATAGTTCCAGCACCTATAACCGATATATTTTTAATGTCCATTAAGAATTATTTATTTGTTTTGTAATTAGTCTCTTTCTACGATCAGGGCTGATGCCTCACCACCGCCGATACACAATGTAGCAAGACCGCGCTTAGCATTCTGGTCTCTCATAGTGTAGAGGAGGGTAGTTAATATCCTTGCGCCGCTGGCTCCGATAGGATGTCCGAGCGCGATCGCACCGCCTCTAACGTTAACTTTTTCCGGGTCGAGTTTTGCTAACTGCATGACAGCGCATGACTGTACCGCGAAAGCTTCATTTGATTCAAACAGGTCGATGTCCGCAACAGTGAGGTCCGCTTTTTTAAGCACTTTTTCGATAGCGTACGCAGGAGCTGTAGTGAACCATTCCGGTTTGTGAGCGAATGAGCCCTGTGAAACTATCTTCGCGAGAGGAGTTAGCCCGAGTTCTTTTGCTTTATCAGCAGACATAAAGACGCTAGCTGAAGCGCCGTCGTTTATGCTGGATGCGTTAAAAGCCGTAACAGTGCCTTCTTTATCAAATGAAGGCCGGAGGGTCTTTGCTTTATCGAAGTTAACGCGCTTCGGGTCGTCGTCTTCAGTGACGGTGATTGTTTCCTTTTTAGATTTCACCTCGACGGGTACTATTTCGTCTTTGAAGTGACCCTGTTCCATGGAATTTAATGTTCTCTTGTAACTTTGTTCGGCGAATGCATCCTGGTCTTCGCGTGTTATATTCATTTCACGGGCGCAAAGTTCAGCTGCGTTCCCCATGTGGAAATTATTATATACATCCCACAGTCCATCGTGAATCATACCGTCTATTAGTTCACCGTTACCCATCCTGTAACCCTGTCTTGCTTTCATAAGGTAATACGGCGCATTGCTCATGGATTCAAAACCTCCTGCTACAACAATCTCAGCATCACCGCATTTGATAGCCTGTTCAGCGAGCATCACGGTTTTAAGACCTGAACCGCATACTTTGTTAATTGTCATACAGGGTACGGTTTCAGGCAATCCTGCATAGATGGCTGCCTGGCGGGCAGGTGCCTGTCCGAGTCCGGCGGGCAGAACACATCCCATGATAACTTCAGATACGTCTTCACCTTTAATTCCGGCTCTGTTGATGGCTTCTTTTATAGCTATTGCACCAAGTTCCGTAGCTTTAAGCGAAGACAGTGAGCCCATATAACCACCAATGGGTGTTCTGACTGCCGATACAATTACTGCTTCTTTCATTTAAAGAGTCCTTTCTATATATAGATTTTAATAATTATTCTAAAATTTATATACTTCGTATTATTTCAACGAAGCTGTCTGCCTCCAGGCTCGCGCCTCCGATAAGTCCGCCGTCTATATCGCTTTGGGATAACAGTTCTTTGGCGTTAGAGGGTTTCATGCTGCCTCCATAAAGTATTCGAACTTTACCGGCGATGGAATTATCGAATGATTCATCGAGAATTTTACGGATGAACTTATGCATTTCATTAGCCTGTTCGGGGGTGGCATTTTTCCCGGTACCAATTGCCCAGACAGGTTCATACGCAATTATCATCTTCTGGACTTCAGGAGCATTCAGGTGAGCAAGGCCTTCCCTGAGCTGTTTGCCGACTACTTCATCCTGCCTGTTGTCATCGCGTTCTTCGAGGGATTCACCTACACAAAGAATTGGTATTAGATCATATCCGAGAGACTTGATAATCTTTTTATTAATGATTTCATTCGTTTCTCCGAAGTACTGACGCCTCTCGCTGTGACCTACGATAACATAGGAGCATCCAACGGCACGAAGCATAGCGCAGGAAATCTCACCGGTGTAAGCGCCATCGTCTTCGTAGTAGACATTTTGCGCGCCAAGCATCATAGGGGAGTCCTGAAGTACGTCATTTACGATACTAAGAGACGTATAAGGAGGACAGAGAACGACGTCGGTCTTTTCGTAATCAAATTCAGTCAGTTCAAGATTTATCATATCGGCAAGGGCTTGTGAGTAGTTGTAGTACTTGTTAATTTTCCACTTACC
>CALGOI010000302.1 GCA_937959065.1 uncultured Ignavibacteriota bacterium
GCCACCATTACCATTATTACAATAATGAGACGTACCTGGTCACCATTTCCGAAATTCCACAGGATTTTTCCTATAGAATCCGAAACTCCGGTGCTATTAAGCCCGGCAGAGATAATAAATATAGAGATAACCGTAACGACTGCTTCATTACTGAAACCGTTTAATACTTCATCTATGGTAAGTACGCCTGTTATTGAGAGTGAAACAAGGATAAGCATCCCAACGAGATCCACCCTCACTTTTCCTGTTATGAAAAGAATGAATGCGATCCCGAGTATAGAAAGCACTATCCCTATTTCAAGAGTCATTATGCCGGGATGTTATTTCTTTAAAAAGTCTATTATCAGTGTTAAGACATTCTCCAGTGCTTCTGTTGTTTCTTCGAAAGGATGACCGGCGCCAAAAGTATGTCCGGTATTATCGAGTAAAACCAGTTCCCTGTTATCAGGTGAGCCGGTATTGAATAATGTTTCGGCATTAGAGTAATCTACGGCAAGGTCCTCAGTACCGTGAATAATAAGCCATGGTATATCAATCTTTTTCGCTGCCGCTTCTATGTCGAGACGGTCTTTATTCTTCTCAAGGTCTTCAAGCAGAGAGTAATTCAGTCTCATTCGCTGTTTAGTTCGTGTATTCATTACTTCAAAAAAACCGCGTTCTTTCCATTCTTTCTTGTGCCTTTCGCTGTAGCGGTCGAAATTACAAACCGAAGCCAGAGTTATCAGCTTCTTTGCCCGGCTGTCTTCCGCTGTTTTAAGAATTACTATTCCGCCCCCGCGGGAATGCCCAACAAGGGTTAAATTATCGAAGTCGTAATTATAATCTTTTTGGTTTTTCTGAAGGTAATCGAGTATGCTTCCAAGATCGTCGAGTTCACGTGAAAATGTATTCTGTGCAAATAAATCCAGACGCGTAAAGTCCATCATTTCGTCAGGGGTTTCCCCGGTACCGTTATATGAAAAGTTGAACGCGGTTACATAATTTCCCGCGACAGCCAAACGTTCGAATATGTATGGAAATGATCCCCAGTCTTTAAAACCCTTAAACCCGTGGCAAAAAACAACCAGGGGTAGTTTTAGTTCACTTTCTGAGCTGTAAAGGTCAGTGTAAAGTGCGTCACCATGTATATTATTAATAGTGAGCGATGTTTTGTTAATCGTTTCTGACATTGTGTTTAAACTCTTTTATATTTATTAAATACAGAAATTACTATTTTCACCTAATATTACTAAAATATTAAATTTATCCTACTCATTCAAAGTATTTGGCAAATCAATTGTAAAACTATTCAGCAAGTAATTACATAATTTATTGCTAAACATTGAAGTAATATTAGTCATTGTACCCGCCTTAATTATTCTCAGCATTTTACTAACGAGATTCGCTGACAATATCGGCATTCCCGCATTGATCATTTTCATGCTAATAGGAATGCTTGCAGGTTCAGAAGGACTGGGTGACGTGTATTTTGATAACGCAGAACTGGCACAGTCCATAGGAATACTGGCTTTGATTTTCATACTGTTTGCCGGTGGTCTTGAGACATCATGGGGAAAAGTGAAGTCAGCTTTCAAAGGCGCGAGTATACTTGCAACGGTTGGAGTATTCATTACAGCCGTGACAGTGGGGTTATTCATGCATTATGTGCTTGGATTTACAATAATGGAGGGAATGTTGATTGGCTCTATTGTATCTTCAACAGATGCTTCCGCGGTCTTTTCTGTTCTGCGTTCCAGGGATACAAAACTGAAAGGCGATCTAAAGCCGTTACTCGAACTTGAGTCCGGTAGTAATGACCCGATGGCGGTTTTCCTGACCGTGAGTGTTACAGGCATGATATTGACAGGAGATAATAATATATCGGAAATGGTTTTAATGTTCATTATGCAGATGGGTGTAGGAGCACTTGTCGGGTTTTTCTTCGGTAAAGGGATAATCTTCTTTTTCAAGAAATTCGAACTTAAATACGAAGGCTTTTACCCGGTGTTCTTCATTGCTAGCGGCGCGATGGTGTATGGAACAGCAGATCTGCTCGAAGGAAGCGGCTTCCTTGCCGTTTACATAGCAGGTGTCGTTCTCGGCTCCAGTGAATTCACACATAAGGACTCTGTGATGAATTTCTTCGACGGCCTTGGCTGGCTTGGACAAATAGGTATGTTTATAACTCTTGGATTATTTGTGTTTCCGTCCGAAGTAGTTCCGGTTATTGGAATAGGACTCGCATTATCTGCGTTCATTATTTTTATTGCACGCCCGGTAAGTGTATTTATCTCACTCGCATTTTCAAAATATAACCTCAGGGAAAAGACTTTCATATCATGGGTTGGATTAAAGGGTGCCGTGCCAATTATACTAGCAACATACCCACTGGTCGATAATTTACCAGATGCTAATGAGATATTTAACATTGTATTCTTTGTTGTTATAACCTCGGCACTTATCCAGGGATGGACTCTTCCCCTTGCCGCAAAGCTGCTCAAGCTCACCCGCGGCAGTGATGAAAGTTAATAATTTTCTTATTATTTTACAGTTACTCAATTCCGGAATATGACGGGTGAAATCATAATAGTACTCACAGTTGTTGTAATAGCCATTATACTGTTTTCTACGGAGAAGTTGCCGGTGGACCTTGTTGCTCTTATGATCATGGCTTTCCTAATGGTGAGTGGGATTATAACTGTTGATGAAGGTGTTTCCGGATTTAGTAATGAAGCTACCGTTACCATTGCTGCATTGTTTGTTGTGAGCGGGGCATTAATCAAGACAGGATTTGTTGATGTTGCCAGTGTTAAAATAATTAATTTCTTTCAAAAATATGGATTCTGGACCGGAATTGTAGCAACAATGACATTTATAGGGTTTATGTCGGCATTTATGAATAATACTCCTATAGTGGCAGTATTTATTCCTGTGATGCTTAAGGTTGCGAAGGAAATAAAGATCAGTGGCTCGAAGGTATTAATGCCTCTTTCATTTGCGGCAATATTTGGCGGAACATGCACACTCATCGGAACATCTACAAATATTGTTGTGAATTCGCTTGCTACACAAAGAGGTGTTGAGCCTTTTGGAATGTTTGAGATAACAAAACTTGGTATTATTTTTCTCGGATTAGGAGTAGCATATATGGCGTTGATAGGAATAAGATTGATCCCTGAAAGACGCAGGGAGGAGGGTTACGAGGAGTCATTTGGGTTAAGGGAATTTATAAGTGAAGTTGTGATACTTCCTGGGTCACCGTCTTCGGGTAAAATGGTTTCAGAATCTCCTCTGGTAAAAGATACCGGTATAACAATTATCGAAGTTCATCGCCCTAATAATACAGTCCTCCTTCCAAGAGGAGATACCGTTTTAAATGAAGGTGATGTGCTCGTGGTGACCGGTAACATTGAAACGATCAAAGCTCTGCAGGAAAGAGAAGAAGTAGCATGGAAACATGAACACAAACTCGGAGAAAGTTCAGACTCAAAGGATATAGTTTTAATAGAGGCTATAATCTCCAGCAATTCTTTTTTGATAGGGCGAAGCCTGAAATCATCCAATTTTAGAAATAAGTACAGAGGTCTTGCCATAGGTCTTAGGCATGGAGCAAAAACAGTTACAAGCAAAATTGGTACAAAGAGACTTCAGGCAGGGGACGTTTTACTGATAGAGGTGAGAAAGGAAAACCTGGGAAGCTTTTATGACAGTGTTGACTTTGTCTTTATCAACCGGATACCTGTCACAGTCTTTAAGAAAAGGATGATGATACCTGCATTATGTATTCTCAGCGCGATAGTGTTGCTTCCGGCTCTAGAGATACTACCAATACTGGTAACAGCTGTAGCAGGAAGTGTGCTTCTTGTGCTGATGGGTACACTTACCCTTGAGGAAGCATATAAGTCCATTGAATGGCGGGTTATTTTTCTGCTTGCCGGCGCGATCACGCTTGGCATTGCACTGGACCGAAGCGGAGCATCAAATTTAATATCAGATGGTATAGTGTTTTTCACGGGGGGTGACAGCTCATTTGTACTGGTGTCATTAGTATATGCAGTAACAGTAATCTTGACAGCAGTAATGTCGAATAATGCAACAGTGGCTTTATTGATACCTATAGTAATTGTGACTGCATCCAATCTAGGAATTGATTCACGACCTCTTTTGGTAGCTGTTATGTTTGCCGCATCCGCGGATTTTATGACGCCTATAGGATACCAGACCAATACAATGATCTATGGTACGGGACATTATAAATTCATGGATTTTGTCAAAGTAGGAGTTCCGCTGGAGATAATATTCTGGTTGACAGCTTCGCTCCTTATCCCTGTCTTTTTCCCCTTTTAATGTTAAATTATTAGATGAGTATTGAAATAATCCAGGTATTAGTAATTATTGCAATTGCCGTAATCCTCTTCGCAACCGAGAAACTGCCTGTCGATCTGGTCGCAATTCTGATCATGGGAGTTCTTCTCTTATTGCGCTTAATTGATCCGGGTGAAGCAGTAGAAGGATTTAGCAACCCTGCTACTGTAACTGTGGCAGGTATGTTTATTTTGAGCGCAGGTCTTTATAAAACAGGGATAGTAGAGCGACTGGGAACCAGGATAATGCTTGTATTTAAGGAGAATTTCTGGGTATGTTTTATCTCGATGATGTTTTTCTCAGGTATTCTATCCGCTTTTATAAACAACACAGCTATTGTTGCGTTATTTCTTCCGGTTATTCTTACTATTTCTAAAAGACTTAATATTAGTTCATCAAAATTATTAATTCCATTATCATTTGCCTCGATGTTTGGAGGTGTATGCACCCTAATAGGAACCTCCACAAATATTCTTGCAAATTCAATTCTTGTTCAACATGGCTTAGAGAGTTTTGGGATGTTCGAGTTTTCAATGCTGGGTTTGATTTTTTTTGGAACAGGAATTGTTTACATGACTACGCTTGGGTTTAGATTACTCCCGGACAGAGGTAAGCAAACAGACCTTGCTGAAAGTTTTAAATTGTCGGATTACGTAACAGAAATAGTACTCCTTCCGGATGCAGAATCAGTTGGAAAAAGATTGACTGACAGTCCTCTGGTAAAGGACCTTGACATCGATGTACTTGAGGTAATTAGGGATAAGTCGGATAAGTTTATACCTGGTTCTGATACCGTTTTGCATGCTAATGATGTTCTCAGGGTTAGAACAAATCTTGAAAAGATAAAAATGCTCCAGAATAGGGTGGGGGTTCAGTTGAAGCCTCATTATAAATGGGATATTGATGAACTTCACGCTGACGAAATTGAACTTGTTGAAGCCGTTGTAGCTCCTAATTCAAGCCTTGATGGTAAAACATTAAAAGAAGTTTCGTTCAGGAATAATTTTGGTGCAACTGCCTTGGCTATAAGGCACAGAGGTACGCTGATGAATGAGAATATAGGAAATACGGTTCTAAAAGCAGGAGATAGTCTTCTTATTGAGATTAGAAAAGATAAGATCGATTATCTGAAAAGCCGGAATGCGTTTGTGGTTGTTTCTGAGCTTTCATTTCCTTCTTTCAGGAAAAGCAAACTTCTTCCGGCAATCCTTATAGCAGCATCCGTTGTAATCAGTGCTACAGTTGGTGTATTTACTATAATGGAGAGTGTCATTCTCGGTTGTCTTCTTATGGTGCTTACAGGCTGCATAAAGCTAGACGAAGCGTATAGAGCAATCGACTGGAAAGTTATATTTCTTTTAGCAGGGGCGTTGTCTATGGGTGTTGCTATCGAAAAGAGCGGCACAGCTGAATTGATATCAAATCAGGTTATCTCATCCTTGGGGATATGGGGGCCGATTGCGATACTTTCGGGTTTTTATATTACTACTTCGTTGTTGACCGAATCGATATCGAATAATGCTACGGTAGTTATAATGGCACCAATCGCGATAGTATCCTCTGAAGCTCTCGGGATTAATTCAAAACCGTTATTATTAGCAATAATGTTTGCCGCATCATCGAGTTTTATGACGCCTGTAGGTTACCAGACGAATACCCTTGTTTACAGCGCGGGACAATATAAGTTCACTGATTTCGCAAGAGTTGGAGCGCCGTTGAACCTGTTATTCTGGATAATGGCAACATTTTTGATACCTGTATTTTTTCCATTTTAAACCGTCAGCGGGCTTGTTTCTTTGCCTCTTCATATTTATTCCTGTGTACCGGATCTAATTGTATCAATCTATCATAAATATTTCTATTACCGTAATCTTTGAATATCTCAGCTATCTCATCACTTTTTTCATCAAAAAAAATGTCTATGTTAAATGCTTTAACCTGCTTTTTCTTAACATTTGAAATTTTTTCCATTGCGTTTAAAATATGTTCAAACGCATTCGCCCTTTTTATATTAAGTGAATCCAGCCCCATCCAGTGATACTCAAAATATCCTCTTCTGAAGTCATCGTAGCTGACATTGAGTAACTCCTGGACTAACTGAAGCCTTGAAGGTTTAGAACCGCCTCCGGTCTCGGACCAGCCTCTTGCCTCATCACCAGAAATGGGTTTATTACATAAATCCTGGGCTTTCTGAAAATACCGGGTTCCTCCTTTAGGGAAATATGAGTCTTCATCAAAGCCGACAATCAGGTAAGCATAATAATCAAGCAAACTCAATAATGAATTGAAAATAACATCATTTTTTAAAAATTGCATCGAGCGGCTGTAATTAAATACACAGCGCTCATCTAAAAATTTAAATGTTTGTGTAAATTTAATTGGATCATTTTTATTCTGCCTGTATATTTCTCGCTGCGCTACTACCAAAAGCTGTGCTGTGTACTGATCAAACCCGTTTGTACTTAAAAAGTTAAAAGTAAAATAACACGGAACTGGGGGGATGGGATTTTGGTGATATTTATTTCTATTTAAGTAATCTTCTACCTGTCTTTTAAACTCAGTCAGTCGCTCACGGGCTTCAGTAGAAAGTGCCTGATCATTAATTTCTACAATAGCCTGCAAATCCTGTGAATACAATTTTCCTGCCAGAAGTATTAATAATAGCAATGATATAATTACGATTTTCTTCATATTCTGCATTTTAATTGCGTTTGGTTATGCAATACACTAATTTTGTTTACTTAAATCAATTTTTCAATTCAATTGTATTATTTACAATAATTTTCTCCCCGGTTAATTAAAATGAAATTTCCGTGAAAAAGTTTCATCTGGTGAAAATTTTTGCTAAATTTTGGTGAAAGTAAACTTTTATGAAATATCTTATAATTGGCGAGCCCTGCCTGGACGTAATTCACAAACATAACGGAGAAACTGCGCGCAGTTATGGAGGAGTATTATATTCAATAATTGCGATGTCGGTATTCTGTCGGAGCGAGGATGTGATAATTCCTGTTATGAATATTGGTGAAGACGAATCCAGCAATATCAAAATCTTGTTGAACCAGTACAAGAATATAGATACCTCCGGAATAAATACTGTGGATTTTCCTACCAGGCGAGTAAACCTTGATTACAGTATATACGGCTCGAACGACGAACGATTTGAAACTTCGACCCAGCCAACCCATCCAATAGATTATCAGTTGATCGAAAAATTCCTGCCTGAAGCCGATGCGATACTGATCAATATGATTTCGGGAACGGATATTACTTTAGATACAATGAAAAAGATCAGACATAACTTTAAAGGATATATTCATATAGATATTCATAATCTTGTTATGAAAACAGCTGACGACGGAATGAGAAGTTACACAAACCCGGTTAGTTGGCTGGAATGGTGTACAAATGCAGATATTGTACAGATGAATGAAAAAGAAATATCACACCTAAGCAATGAAACAAAAAACGAATATAAAATAGCTGAGAAGATATTAACCGAGGAAGGAAAGAATGTAAAGGGTGTTTTGTTGACCAGGGGAGTTAGCGGCGTTTCCGGCTACACCCAAAAGATGAAATCTTATGGCGATGAAAAGTTTCTTAACATAGATAAGAAAGACCTGAGTGCAATAGAAAACCCGGATTTTGTGGATAGTACCGGTTGCGGTGATGTTTTCGCCTCAGCTTTTGTACATGAATTCAGCCGGGATGAGAATTTTGATAAAGCTCTACATTTTGGTAACAGGATGGCTTCATATAAAACTTCACTTGAAGGAATTGATCAGTTATATAAACTTGTAAATTAGATGAAAAAGATTTTTGTTACCGGGGCGAACGGGTTATTAGGACAGGCTATAGTGTCATTGTTTACAAGGGAAAGCAACTATCAACTTGTGTTAAGTTCGGTTGAAGATAAACCCTTTCTTGAATACGGTCACCCGTATGTTTAGCTTGATATTACAGACAAAGAGAGAGTGAAGGAAACAATTGTTCACCATTCGCCGGATGTGGTTATCAACTGTGCCGCTTATACGGAAGTTGATAAATGTGAAACAGAGCGAGAGCTTTGCTGGAAACTCAACGTGGACGGTGTAAAAAATCTTATTATTGCATCCCGCAAGACTGAATCTAAAATAGTCCATTACTCAACGGATTATATATTTGATGGGAAAAGCGGACCTTACGACGAAGATGCAACTCCCAACCCAATCTCTTTTTACGGGAGATCAAAACTTGCCAGTGAAAATGCTCTTACAACTAGTGGTGTGGATTAATGTATAATAAGAACAATGGTCATCTTTGGTATTTGAAACAATATCAAAAAGAATTTTGCACTGTGGCTAGTCGAAACCCTCAAAAGAAACCAGCCTGTTACAATTGTTACTGACCAGATAGGAAATGCAACCATATCCGATGATCTGGCTTATGGTACATATAAAATTATCGAAAAGAACCGGAGCGGGATGTATCATATTGCCGGGAAAGATATAATTTCGAGATTTGATTTTACACTCAAGTTGTGTGAGGTGTTTGGATTTAATAAAAGTCTTGTATCACCCATATATACAAAAGACTTAAACCAGCCTGCACCCCGACCTTTAAATTCAGGCTTGATAGTTCTTAAAGCTGAATCCGACCTTGGTATTAAGCTAATGGACAGTACCGAATCACTAAGGCTTCTCAAAGTTCAGCTCGGAGAGTAGCTGATTCAAACCGTAACCCGATTCCACAAGGTCCCCAAAATAATTTACAAAGCGCGCGCCTTCAGCTCCGTCTACCAATTCATGATCTGCAGTTAGAGTTATGTTTATGAATTCATTCCCGTTATCTCGAGTAATCGATCCCAGTGTAAGGGCAACTGTTACAGGACTTACAGGCTGTCCCCACAACTCCCTCCGCAGTATAGTGTGAACGGCTGTGACACCTGTCGTACCGAAGTATTTGCAGGCTTGTTTCGGCCTGTTTGCGATGAATGAGATAATTCTATGACGAATGAATAATGGTAGCAAGGAGTAAAGTTTGATATTCTTATTAAATATTACTTGGCCAAGAGGGGAGTTTTTTGCGGTTAAAAGCTCAGAGTTTATTTCTATAAGTGTTTTTTTGTTTGCTGCACGAATGATATAGTTCATCGGTATTCTGCTTCCTTCAAATTCTCTCTCTATTATAACCGATACATCCACATTATCGAAGACATATATCTTCTTCCCTTTCCTGAATGAGTTAAAGTCTTTGAATTTTACCAGAGACTCTGCATAACAAGAAATAATATAACTAAGCAATGAGATCTTCTCAGACCTTCCATCGTTATAGGCTTTTAATGATTTTCTTGTATCATTGATAATAAACCTTGTATATGAGCTGATGTGGCTTTTCTTACGGCTAAGCCACATAACGTCAGAGACCAGGTTACGGACAGCGGGAAATTTCTTAATAGTATAACCGCTCATCGGGTTGCAGAGGTTAGTTTTAGGTGAAACCGTTTTGATGGTTTGAGAGTGAGTGAAGGAGATTCCTTTACTTTACTGCCATCTGTTATCTCGAAATCATATTCTTTGCATAGCTTAAGTAAAGCTGAAGCTACCTGCATGCGGGCGAAGTACTCGCCCATACACGACCTTATTCCTGCGCCAAAGGGAATATAAGAAAAGCGTTTAATTTCTTTTTTGTTTTCTTTTGACCATCTTTCCGGGGTGAACTTTAGCGGAAGATCGAAGTATCTGCTGTCACGGTGAATATGATAAGGGCTGATAATTATGGAATCTTTAGTGCAGAATTTTACTTTATCCGTTGTATCGTCATCCTTAGTTACTCGTGTTATAGAGTGAGCGGGAGGATAAATCCGAAGTGCTTCGGAGATTATCATGTTGGCGTATTCTGCCGCTGCTTCATCATCAAGGGATGTTAATTTATTTTTGATGTCAGGGTTTTGTGTTAGCAGATAAACCGACCAAGTCAACGTGCGTGCGCTGGTATCATAGGCAGCGAAGTACAGGGTGGTGAGTTCATCCCTTAGCTCTTCATCTGTAAAACCAGCTCCTTCTCTGTCCCGGGCATTCATAAGCATAGATAAAATTGAATTATCATCCATCGGGTTGGCTCTCCGCTCCCGTATAATTTCGTAAATAGTTTTATCGTACATTTCCATCAATTCGTAGAACTCATCCACCCACTTAAAAGGGAGTTTTCGCGTGATCTTGTTAAAGCCCACGAGCATTATAGCTTTATAATTATATGTAAGTGAATCGAAATATTTTCCCATCTCTAAAAGTTTCTCATTCTTTTCTTTTCCGAAAAGCAAACGGATAATAATCTTAAGGAAAAGATCGACGCTTTCTTCCTGTATGTCTATCAGAGAACCGTCTTTCCACTCACTTGCTTTATCTTTTACGCAGTCATTTATTAGATAACTGTAACCTTCGATAGATCTCTTATGAAATGATGGCTGCGCCATGGTTCGGTGCCGCTTATGAAGCTCACCGTCTGAAGAAAGCAGACCCTCGCCCAAAAGCATTCTCAACTTCGAGAACCCTGTTCCCCTCAGATAGTTATCCGGGTTTTTAATTAGAATATGTTCGATAGTATCGAGATCGTTGACCAGCCATATCCGCTCACCTTTTGCCCTGAATAGCACAATATCCCCGTATTTTTGACTTAGCTTCCCCAGAAAGGAAAGATAATTCGTATAGTAAGGAATAAAATTAAGTATACTGGATAAAGTAGATTGAGAAGGATATTTCATCACATTGGGAGAAGAGATTTCAGCGGCTATATCCATTGTTCTTATTATAAATCTTCCTTTAATGTTACAAGCATTAATAGTATTTTTCAAGTTATTTACGGTATTACACAAATTTACATCAACACATGCTCGATATTAAACTAATCAGAGAAAATCCTGACTTCGTAAAAGAAAAACTTAAACTCAGAGGCGAGGATGAAAACATAATAAACAGAATCTTAAAGTTTGACAACGAACGCCTGGAAGTCATCCACTCCGCAGAAAAGCTTAAGGAGCTAAGGAATAAAGTTTCTGAGGAGATTGCACAACTGAAGAAAAATAAAGAAGATGCCGAAGATAAGATTCTCGAAATGCGCAAAGTTTCTGATGAGATCAAACAATATGATGAAAAGCTCAGGGAGTTTGAAAAACAAATTGATGATGAACTGATAAACGTCGCTAATATCGCTGCCGATAACGTACCGGAAGGAAAGGACGCAAGCGAGAATGTTGAGATAAGGCAGTGGGGTGAAAAGAAGGAGTTTGATTTTAAAGTTAAAGATCACTTGGAGTTGGCGAAATTGCATGACATCCTCGACTTCGAGCGCGGAGCTAAGATCTCCGGAAGCGGGTTTCCTCTTTACAAAGGAAAAGGAGCGACTCTGGAAAGAGCTCTGTGGAATTTCATGCTGGATACACAAATTAAAAACGGCTATGAGGAAGTTCTCCCTCCGATACTTGTAAACAGGGCGAGCATGGAGGCGGCCGAGAAAGTGCCGAAGTTCGAAGAGGATATGTACCACATGGAAAAAGATGACCTATACGCGATTCCTACAGCGGAAGTGCCGATAGTGAACATCCACCGGGACGAGATTCTTAAGGAGGACCAACTGCCCGTTAAGTATTGTGGGTTTACGAACTGCTTCAGGCGCGAAGCAGGAAGCTATGGAAAAGACACAAAGGGATTCCTTCGCGTTCACCAGTTCAATAAAGTCGAACTGGTTAATTTCTGCAAACCTGAGGACAGTTATGACGAACTTGAAAAGATGCTTAACCATGCCTGCGGAATTCTGGAACAGCTGGGAATGTACTATAGGGTTATCGAACTATGTACCGGTGACCTCGGGTTCTCATCAGCAAAGACATATGATATTGAAGTCTGGTCTTACGGCGAGAATACCTGGCTGGAAGCGTCGTCCGTAAGCAACTTCACCGATTTTCAGGCGAGACGCGGAAAAATTCGTTACAAAAAATCACTTCCCGATGGAAAGTCAAAGACCGAATTCGTGAACATACTTAATGGCTCCGGACTTGCAACATCCAGACTCATCGTTGCTATGCTCGAAGCTAACCAGGACGAAAATGGTAATCTGAATGTGCCTGAGGTTCTGAGAAAATATACAGGTTTTGACAGGATAGAGGTGTAACTTATTCCTTTCATAAATGACTCTTACCGGAATACAAAAGCGGTGGACTGTCCTCTTATTGCTTGCTTTTCTATGCATTGCAAAGATCCCCGCTATGCTTACAGCAGACATTCAACCCTGGGATGAAGGGATGTATGCAGCCCGTGTAAACTCTATTCACATCAACGGTGATTTCTTCGATCAGTCGCAGCACTCGGTTGCCGGCTTTGAAACAGCTACTCATCCTCCGCTGCTTATCTGGCTTGGTTATTTCTCCGCTAGTATCTTTGGATTGGACGAGTTTGTTTTTAAGCTGACGGTTTTTATCTTTGGTCTATTATGTGTGCTGTTCATTATCAAACTTGGTGAGAGACTGTATTCATTTGAAACAGGATTTTTATCAGCTCTTGTCTTCACATCCACCTACCTTTTTACAGTTTACGCTAAGCGTTTCCAGCTGGATATACCCCTGGCTTTCTTCTTCATTTTATGCTTTTATTTTTTTACCCGGTATGTGCAGGGTGACGGAAGAAAATTCCTCTTATGGGCGGGCGTTGTTTTTGGAGTAGCGCTTATGACCAAGTCACTCGTTGGGATCTTCATCCCAATGATCCTCCTTGCTTATCTTATTCTTAAAGGAAAGCGGGATGTAGTGTTTAATTTCAAAGACCTGGTTTTGTTAACAGAAGTGGGGCTTGTAGTTGCATTACCATGGCATTTGTTCATGGTAATAAAACACGGAAGTATCTTCCTCGATTATCTATTTGGATTCCATATTTATGCAAGGGCAGTTGAAGGCTTTGGAGACACTGTAAAACCAAGCGGTGTTTTCTACTACTTCAGCATTCTTATGAATAATATACCATTCAGCCTGGTGTTACTTTATATTTTGATTAAAGATGTGTTCTCGTTTAAATCGCTTGACTGGAAAAAGGTCTTCCTTTGGACCTGGTTTCTTACCGTATTTGCTGTTATAACTATCTTTGTAACAAAGATCGATACTTATTTCTTGCCGATACTTCCCGCAGCATGCATTATCTTAACAGGTTGGTTCCTTCACAAAGAATATCGAACGCCTCACGAGACGTTCATTATTCTGGTTCTGGCTGCGTTTAATTTATTCTGGTTCTTAACCGAATCCGTTAGGGGTAAAATCAAACTTTACTTCCTTAACGGAGGATTCCAAACGATTGGAATGTGGACTGCAATTACTGTTGGCATGATTATAATCCTCTATCTTATATCCGGGAAAATATCAGGAAAGATCAATTTTAGGAGGAGTTATGTTTACGTTGTCATTATATTGTTTGTGAGTATGAACGTTTACTATGCCTTTAACATATCATTATTCGAGAACGGATTTAAACTGTCCGAAATAAAAGAGTCTGCTTACGAAAGCGGGAGGAACAAGTTGGTTTACATCAGCAGTGACTACTGGATGAATCCACAATTCACATATTACTTCGACGGGGTTGATGTTGGAGGCGAAGGGAAGTTTGATTACGAGCTGATTGACCTGAATTCAGGGATTGAAGATGTTAGAGTGAAATTAGATTCTTTTGAAAGGAATAAGTATATTATAATATTGGACAGGGACGGGATAAATCCCGGTGAAGAATTTAATTCACGGTTGTTTATCCCGGATCATTTTAAATTGGTTCAAAAACTGCATGGTTATGAACTGTATTTAAACTAGGTAAGAAATGAAGGTAAAAAGTACCATAAACGATAAAGCATTCCTTATTATCGTAATTCCTTTATCGATACTGTTTGTTACTCTTCTTATAATGTCATTATGGTGGAGAATGGCATATGACCTTCCTGTTATGCTGTATCTTGGATTCCTCATGGATTCATACAACATGGTTCCTTATAAAGATTTTCTTGACGTAAATATGCCCGGTGGTTTTTTGTTGTATATGTATCTTGGTAAGGTGTTTACATTCACAGACTTTGGGATGAGGATTGCCGATCTGTTCTTTTTAAGTGTGATTTCATACTGTACGTATAGATACACAAGGGAATTTGGCCTTAAGGTTTCGATTTTGTCAGTTTTGTTTTTTGGTATAATTTATTTGAAAGAGAGTCCCTTCTTCACATTGCAAAGAGATTTTTTCATTCTTGTTTGCCTCTCTTTAGTAATGGTCATATATTTCTCGGAAAAACATCTTCGAAATACCCGGTTTATTTTAATAGGTATTTTGTTTGGAATCTCATTTTCAATTAAACCACATTCAATAATCGGCTTTGCCGGTTTGGCGGTATTTACTTATCTGGATAGGAAAAAGATTCAGAAAGAAAGCTCAGGTATGTTGAAGTCGTTGTTCTTATTAACAGCCGGGTTTTTGTTACCGGTTGCCGCAGTTTTGATTTATTTGATACAAAATGATGCACTAAATCCAATGTTGAATTTTTACTCAAATTATCTGCCGCTATATTCCAGGCTCAATGGTGAACATGCTGAAATTAATTCTTTGACCATAAAGTTACGATATATTTCTACACAGTTATTTAAATTTGGAGATATGCCTCTGTTGGTACTATCCTCATTAACAGGAATGTATTTTTTGTTTTTTAAATACCCTATTAGTATTATCCAGAAACGAAAGATTATTCTTTTAGTCGTTTTCAGTATTTGTTATTTTTTTTACCCGGCTTTCTCCGGGCAGTTTTTTGCACATCATTGGATTATATTTATTTATTTCGGAATAATTTTAAGTTCGTTATGTATTATGGACTTTAATAAAAGCAGATCAAAGCTAGAACGATTAATTCCACTGACAGTCCTGATTTTTGTTTTGATAGCATATGTCCGTCCGCATAAAGGGTTTTCGTCTCAGATATCTACCGGTAAAACGGATCCTGTATACTATGACAGAGTTGATCAGATATCGGAATATTTAAAAGAAAATTATGCAGAGGGCGATAAAGTACTTTTAATGGATTGGTCTTATGGTAGTATGGATGCAGCACTTAAAACAAAAGTCACTCCGATTACACCTTATATTTACGATTATTACTTTTATCATCATACTTCAAATGATTTCATTAAGGGCATGAGAAGTGATTTCATTTCAAAATTACAAAATGATTATCCCGAATTTATTGTGAGAATTAATTATCCGGGAATCGAAAGAATCTTTAAGGATGATTTTAAAGAGCTCAATGAAATAATCTTAAACAATTACTCTTTGGAAAAAGAAGGCCACAAATATAAAATTTATAGGTTAAATTAGGTAATGTCACATTGTCTGGTTATTGGGGGAACAGGAATGCTGAAGGATGTAAGTAGAAAGCTGGGATACTACTATGATACAGTGTCTGTCATCGGAAGAAACAAACATCGGATGTATGCACTATCACGCGAAATGGAACATCTAAATGGCAACCTTTATCCATTACTTGTGGATTACACGGATTATGAGAAACTGTCCTATCAACTCAAAAATTCAATAGAAAGGTATGGAGACATCGACCTGGTTGTCAGCTGGATACACTCCACAGCGGGGGAAGCAGGAAGATTAATTGCTGAAAAGATCAACACAGCGGGTGAAGAATTCAGGTTTTTTGATGTGCTGGGAAGTTCTTACGCTGATCCTTCAAAAAAGGATTCACTTCCGGAATTTGTTTCACTGGACAATATTAAATACAGAAGAGTTGTCTTAGGTTTTATTATTGAAAATAATAACTCACGTTGGCTTACAGATGAGGAAATTTCATCGGGTGTAATGGATGCAATTAAAAATGACAGGGAATATTCAATTATCGGAACTACGGAGCCGTGGGATAAACGTCCCTAGTTTTCAAGGTTCTTCTTAGCAAGTATAACAGCACCAACAATAGCGGCTAATAAAAGGAATGCTGCTACCTCAAACGGGAATGAATATGTTGTTACAAGCTCCTTACCTAAATTTTCTACTGTACCAATCGTCACCGCATTTGGATTCTCGGTTGGGAATTTACCCATAAACCCGTAGTATGTTGTATACCCAAGCAGGCAGAATAGAAGGATTGCCACCAATAGAGCTGAAAGTTTCTTGTAAGTGAAATTTTCAGACAGATTCTTGCTATCCCCGAGATTTAATAACATGATTACGAATAGGAATAATACCATAATAGCGCCCATATACACCAATACTTGTATAACAGCAAGGAATTGTGCCTTTAACAATAAAAAGAATCCTGCAATTGTAAGAAAATTGAGTATAAGATAAAGCGCACTGTTGATGGGACTTTTACGTGTCACCATCATAATGGCTGAGAAAACAGAGATAACTCCAAGTACTATGAAAAGAATTAATTCTAGATTTTGCAAAATCTGTCAGATGGCTTAGTAATTAATTACGCAATATAATGAGTTATAATAAAAAGTGTAATTTAAAAATACGTCATTTTTGAATTATGTAACTTTTGCACTCAAAACTACGTTGTAAATTCAAGAGGTAAAGTTTATTTTTAAGTTTGGTATATATGCAAAAAAATGCGAAAATACTGTTATTATATTGTTTTTTGTGTTCAATCGCCCTGATAACCGGTTGTTCTAGCGGAAGCGAAATCACAGATGAAGGTGATTATGAACCTGATAAATCAAAAGCCGAGCAGTTATTTATTAAGGGCAAGCTCGCTGAATTGAAGTATAACTTTTACGAAGCCCTTGAGAATTATAATACAGCTTTAAAGTATGATAAATCCCAGGGTATCTATTATGCTCTTTCCGAACTTTATTTCAATCTCGGTAAATACAATGAATCATTATCTGCGATTCAGAAAGCGCTGGATTTTGAACCCAATAACATCAAATATCGCGAACAAAAGGCTAACGTTTATCTTGGACTAGACAATCTGCAAAAGTCTGCCGACGTTTATGAAAGCATTCTGAAACTCGATTCAAATTATACTTACGGATTGTATACACTTGCAAGGATTTACCAGGAACTGAAACAGCCTTCGAAAGCGATAGTTATTTACGAAAAGATTACCGACAGGATTGGATATGATTATGATGTTTTAAGAAGAATGTACGAAATTTATTATGATTACAAAGAGTATGATAAATGTGCTGATGTACTTAGGGCGGTTTTACAGCTCGACCCCTACGATTCCGAGATAATTGAACAGTTGGCACTGCTTTATGTTAGACAGGATAAGTTCACCGAAGCACAGGACATATACGAAGAACTTCTCAGGCTCAACCCGAATAACCGCGAACTGCAAACCGAACTTGTAAAAATTTATTTCTACCAGAATGAAACCGATAAGGCTTTTACAAAATTCGGTAACCTTCTCGGGAAAGACTCCCTAGGATTCGCAGAAAAACTTCAGGTAGGAGAATTATACTTTAACCAGATCAACAAAGATGACAGATCTTTCGAGATATCAAAGAATATCTTCCGTAACCTTCAGCTAAATTACCCAAATGAATGGCTTCCATATTATTACCTCGGAACGATCTATTTACAGGACGGAGATGAAATCTCATCCGAAAGCGAGTACGCCAGAGCACTGCAGGTAGCCGATACAAACGCTAACGCATATGTGCAGATTGGATTGACTTATTATAACAACGGTCAGTCACTGATTGCTGAGAAGGTATTGCGGGAAGGGCTTAATATCAGGGAAGATGATTTCAGGCTAAACTATCTGATGGGTCTTACACTTCAGGCTTTGAACAGAACCGAAGAGGCAATCAGATATTATGAACTTGCAGCTGATTATAATTCGAAAGACATAAATACATTATCTGCCCTTGCCCTTGCTTACAATAGTATTGGGAAATATAAAGAATCCAATGATACATATGAAAGAGCACTTGAGATAGAGCCTGATAATCCACTGATTTTAAATAACTACGCTTACAATTTAAGTGAGAGAGGTGAGCAGCTCGAGAAAGCATTGCAAATGGCTAAAGTGGCAATAAAACGTGAGCCCGAAAATGCTTCGTATCTGGATACTATGGGATGGATTTATTTTAAGCTAAAAAAATATGAACTTGCAGAGAAGTACATTCAGAAATCGTTAAGTTTCAATGGAGGCAGCTCGGTGGTCAACGATCACCTGGGAGATGTTTACCAGGCTATGGGTAATATGAAGGATGCTTTACTTTATTGGAAAAAAGCTCTTGAGCTTAACCCGAATAACGAGGAATTGAAAAATAAAATTTTTACTAACAGTTAATAATTTATAATGTCAGATTCAACTAATCACACAAATCATCACAAGGTGATTATAATAGGTTCCGGTCCGGCTGGGTTCACAGCCGCGTTGTACACTGCAAGAGCAAATTTAGAACCTGTAATGTTCGAGGGCAGCCAGCCCGGCGGAGAGCTAATGATAACCACTGACGTGGAAAACTATCCCGGCTTCGAGCACGGCATTATGGGTCCCGAATTAATGGACGTAATGAGAAAGCAGGTTCATAGGTTCGGTACCAAATCAATTTATAGATTCATTAAGGACGTTGACTTTTCCGGGCGTCCATTTAAACTGACAGCTGATGACAATACCGTTTATACAGCTGATTCTGTGATCGTTGCAACCGGGGCTAGCGCTAAGCTTCTCGGACTTGATTCTGAAAATTACTTTATGGGGTACGGTGTGTCAGCATGTGCTACCTGTGACGGATTTTTCTTTCGCGACCAGAAAGTAGTAGTAGTAGGTGGTGGAGACACGGCAAAGGAGGAAGCGGTTTATTTGACTAAACATGCGAGCGAGGTGATCGTTATTCACAGGAGAGATGAGTTGAGAGCGTCAAAGATTATGCAGGAGAGGGCATTTAATAACCCTAAAATAAAGTTTATGTTCGACACAGTCATTGAGGAAATTACAGGAACGACTGAAGGCGACAAAAAAGCAGTGACCGGTTTGAAAGTTAAAAACGTTAAGACAGGCGAGACTACCGATATGGATGTTGATGGTGTATTTATCGCAATTGGACACCAGCCTAATACTCAGATATTCCAGGGAATACTTGATATGGATGATGTTGGTTATATAGTTACCAAGAAATCTTCGACCGAAACCAATATCCCTGGTGTATTTGCATGCGGTGATGCGCAGGATAGTATATACAGACAGGCAGTAACCGCTGCCGGGACAGGCTGTATGGCTGCAATTGATGCAGAGAGATATCTGGAGACCGTTGCCCATGAGAAGGAACAAAAATCAGTTCATCAATAATATATTTAAATAAAGTTTGAGATAATTAAAATTATATAGTTATGCCTTACTATCATAAAATGGGAGAAATCCCGCAGAAGAGACACACACAGTTTAGGCAGCCCGACGGCTCTCTCTACAAAGAGGAGTTATTCTCTACTATTGGCTTTGACAGCATTTACACAAATGCTTACCATATTAATTCACCTGCTAAGATCGAAGGTATAGATGATAAAGTTGAAAGAATCGTCATTGAGGAATGGGACGAGTCTTCGTTAAGACCGTATCACTTTAGAACAAAAGAGGTTGCTGCGGAGGGTGATGTTTTGACCGGCAGAAAACCAATAATGTATAATAATGAAGTCGCGATGTATATATGCCGTCCTTCCGATAAGATGGATTACTTCTATAAGAATGCTCTTGCCGACGAAGTGATATTTGTACACGAGGGACAAGGTGTACTTGAATCCAATCTAGGGTTTCTTCCCTATAAAGAGGGTGATTACATCGTTATTCCGCGAAGTGTCATTTACAGGTTTAATTTCGAAACTCCATCAAGGTTGCTGATATTCGAAGCAAATGGTCCTATTAGAACCCCAGGTCGTTACAGGAATCAATTTGGACAGCTGCTCGAGCACTCTCCTTTTTGCGAGAGGGATATTCACCCGCCGGCTGAACTTGTAACCTTTGATGAAAAAGGTGACTTTGTTGTTAAAGTTAAAAAAGGCGAGAAAGTAGTTGGCATCCATTACGATTTTCATCCGTTTGATATTGTAGGTTGGGATGGTTTTTATTATCCATGGATATTCAATATTAATGACTTCATGCCTATAACAGGTAAGATTCATATGCCACCGCCGATTCACCAAACTTTTGCAGGACCGGGCTTTGTAATATGTTCATTTATGCCCAGGATGCTTGATTACCACCCGGAGGCAGTTCCTATTCCATATAATCACAGTAATGTGGATTCTGATGAGATGTTATATTATGTAGACGGTAACTTCTCCAGTAGAAAGGGCGTCGAGTTCGCGTCTATTAGCCTTCATCCGAATGGTATTCCTCACGGACCACACCCAGGTACAGTTGAGAAAGCTCTGGGTGCAAAGGAAACTCACGAGACAGCGGTTATGATGGATACTTTTAAGCCGTTGAAACTTGCTAAGTATGCTTCTACTATTAACGATCCTGATTATTATCTCAGTTGGAGAGAAGAGCTGAAACAACTGGTAGATGATGAATTTTCAGGTTAACTAAAACTAAAACAAATTGAAACCTGTAAAAGTAGCTATTCTCGATATGTATGATAACGAACCCAACCAGGGGATGCGCTGTATAATGGATATTCTCAATGCAATGGACTGCAAGGAAGAGGATGTTCCTATCGAGTACAGAAAGTATGATACCCGTTCAGATTGTGAAGTGCCCGGACTGGACTACGACGTTTACATTTCTTCAGGTGGACCGGGTAGCCCGTTCGAAGGCGAAGGTAAAGAATGGGAAAAGAATTATTTTAACCTTCTCGATGATATAATGAAGAACAATAGTGACTCCGAAGCAAGTAAGAAGTATGTGTTCTTTATTTGCCATTCTTTCCAGCTTATGGTAAGATATTATAAGCTTGCAGAAATAATAAAACGAGAGAATAGAGCCTTTGGAATATTCAGGGTCTACAAAACAACACAGGGAGAGCAGGATCCGTTGTTTGCACCGCTCCCAAATCCGTTTGCTGCAGCAGATTTCCGAGAGTGGCAGGTCTTAAATCCAAACAAGGAAGTTTTTAATGATCTTGGAGCAAAACTTCTTTGTGTTGAAAGGATTAGAGAGAAGTATCCGGACAAAAGAGCATTAATGGCTGTACGTATCTCAGATGAGATCGTAGGAACACAGTTTCACCCTGAAGCAGACCCTCCAAGTATGTTTCACCACTTCCGCCAGGAAGAGAGAAAACAACAGGTAATTGAAGAGTTTGATGAAAAGACATACCACGATATGATTAGCCACCTGGAAAATCCGGATAATATTACACTAACCAAAAATACAATCTTACCGAATTTCCTGTCCAATGCAATTGGCAAACTCCGTTTTGAGGAGCAAATCGCATAATTTGTTACCTTTATAGTAAATACTATTTTAGTTAACTTCCTTCTTTTAAAATCTCCCCTTTCGAAAAAAGATAATTTATAAACATATAAATATACTATAGTTAATGAAGAAAATCGGAATTCTTTTTGGCCAGGAAAATACTTTTCCGCCCGCTTTTGTGGAGAAGGTTAACTCTAAACTTAAAGCTGAAGGTATTGATGATATCTCAGCCGAATTTGTCAGGATAAATAAAGTAGTTCAATCAGAAAATCCGGGATATGCTGTTATAATCGACAGGATTTCCCAGGACGTTCCATTCTATAGAGGGTTTTTAAAGAATGCCGCTTTGACCGGGACAGCTGTTATTAATAACCCATTCTGGTGGAGTGCTGATGAGAAATTTTTTAATAATGCTCTTGCTGTAAGACTGGGAGTTCCTGTCCCAAAAACAGTGCTTCTTCCCTCTAATAAAAATCCACAGGATACTTCAGCGGATTCTTTCAGGAATCTTGAGTTCCCCCTGGACTGGGAAGGGATTTTTGATTACATCGGCTTTCCGGCATATTTCAAACCATTCTCGGGAGGTGGCTGGAAGAGTGTTTATAAAGTAGAAAGCCCCGAAGATTTTTTCGAAAAGTATGAAGAGACAGGCGACCTGGTTATGATGCTCCAGGAAGAAATTAAGTTCGACTCATATTTCAGATGTTATTGTATAGATAGAAGAGATATTAAGATAATGCCGTACGAACCGCGTAATCCTCACCACTTAAGATACATTAAAGAGCATGTAAATACAGATGCTGCATTACTTGCGAAAATTGAACAGTATGTACTCGCGCTTAACGAAGGTCTCGGTTATGACCTCAATACAGTTGAATTTGCTGTAAGGGACGGAATCCCTTACGCAATCGATTTCTGTAACCCTGCTCCCGACGCTGATGTTAATTCAGTCGGCCAGGAAAATTTTGACTGGGTAGTAAATGCAGTAGCCGATATGGCAATAAGAAGAGCATTACAGCATAAAGATGGTATGAATAATCTAACCTGGGGTGATTTTATAAGGACTTACTCCAGTGACATACCCTTCAAAGTAATGCCGTAGCATTAATCAAATCAAAATTTTATGCTTTATACACTCGGTATTGAGGAAGAATTCCAGATCGTAGATCCAAAAACCAGAGAGCTGCACTCTCACGTACAGCAGATTTTTGATCTTAGCGATGAAAATCTGAAAGAGAAAGTAAAACCTGAGATGCACAGGTCTGTCGTCGAGATTGGCACGAGCATTTGTAAGGACATAAAGGAAGCTCGTGAAGAGGTAATTAAAATGCGTACTTCGGTGGCAAAGCTTGCAGCGCAGAGCGGCCTCAAAATTGCCGCTGCCGGCACTCATCCAATTACTCATTGGAAGGATGTTCTCATCACCGAGAATCCCAGGTATGAAGAACTCATTACCCAAATGCGCGAGGTATCTCGTGCGAACCTTATCTTCGGGCTTCACGTTCATGTTGGACTTCAGAACAGGGAAGTAGGTATCCAGATTATGAATGCTGCCAGGTACTTTATTCCTCACATTTTCGCTCTCTCGACCAATTCACCGTTCTGGCTTGGAAGAGATACAGGGTTCAAATCATACCGGGTAAAAGTTTTCGATAAATTTCCGCGTACAGGTATCCCGGATTACTTTTCCAGCGTTGCTGAACACGATAATTTTATTAACCTGCTAATTAAGACAAATTGTATTGATAACGCTAAGAAAGTTTGGTGGGACATTAGACTTCATCCGTTTTATGATACACTTGAATTTAGGATGTGTGACGTTGTGATGCGGGTGGATGAAACGATCGCTCTTGCTGCTTTGATACAGGCGGTTGTAGTAAAACTTCATAAACTGATACAACAAAATCTCGGATTCAGATTATACAGACGGGCATTAATGAATGAAAACAAATGGCGCGCTTCAAGGTATGGCATATCCGGTAAGTTAATAGATTTTGGAAAACAGGAGGAAGTTAGTTTTATATCCCTTGCTCATGAACTCCTTGATTTCATCGACGATGTAGTTGATGAGCTGGGCAGCAGGGAAGAGGTAAGCTATATATTTAAGATTCTGGAAGAAGGAACTGGTGCCGACAGACAGCTGAAGGTATTCAATGAAACTAATGACTTAAAGAAAGTAGTAGATTATATAATTGAAGAAACATACCTTGGATTGGAGATGGATTAATGGCTGATATAAGGGAAGTAGTTTTCGACCCGGAGTTGGTGCAGGGAGCTGGTAATGCTGTTAATGTATGCCTGAGAATTAAGCCTGAAGAAAGAGTAACAATAATAACCGATAACGAAACTGTTGAAATCGCTGCATCGCTTGCATCTGAAATTGACAGGATAGGCTCGGAATATAAAGTATTCGTTCTTGAAGATTACGTGAAACGCCCTACTAAAATTATGCCGCACGAGATTCTCGACCACCTCTCAAAATCCAACGTAAGCATTTTTGCGGCACAGGCTCTGCAGGGTGAACTCCCATCCCGTGTGCAAATGACTGCTGTAGTAAACCAGCATAAGCTCCGCCACGCTCACATGGTTAATATTACCAAAACCATAATGATGCAGGGCATGAGAGCAGATTTTATGGAAGTCGATGAAATAAGCACCCGCTTAATTGATATTACGTCTAAAGCAAAATCGATCAGAGCAACATCAAAAGGAGGCTCTGAACTCTATGTGGAGTTTAGTCCGAAACTAAATTGGTTAAAAACTAGCGGACTTATCACCGTGAATAAATGGGGTAACCTCCCCGGCGGAGAGATTTTTACTTCACCTGCTAATGTAAACGGTAGATTTGTTGTTGACGGGGTTGTTGGTGACTATATGTGCCGTAAATACGGTTCTCTTAAAGACACACCGCTTATTATAGATATTAAGGATTCCCGCATTGAGAAAATGACCTGCGATAATCAGGAGCTTCTACGGGAGTTTACTGAGTACACAATGACTGATGAAAATAGCAACAGGGTGGGAGAGTTTGCTATAGGTACTAACATTGCTCTTAAAGAGGTAATTGGTAATATACTCCAGGACGAGAAGCTCCCGAGCATTCACATGGCATTTGGCCATCCTTATGCAGAGCACACCGGAGCAGATTGGTCTTCTACTACGCATAACGATTGTGTCGGTACGCATTTCGAAATCTGGGCAGATGACCTGAAAGTAATGGAAGACGGAAAGTTCTTAATTTAAATTTTAAAATTATGAAAAACTTTTTGTTTATTCTATTGGCCCTTTTCTTATTTGCAGGAATTAACGCCTGCACCAAAGTACGTGATGACGTAACATGCTCAAGCCGTAATCAT
>CALGOI010000303.1 GCA_937959065.1 uncultured Ignavibacteriota bacterium
AAAAATTTTTCCGATGTGCGGATTTTGCACTTTCAATTTTGAAGTGAATGCCAGCCATTTGCAAGTACATAAGCTACGACTTTGTCCAGCTGCGGAGATCTGTTTCCCTTACCGTCTGGACTTTCCCATTGGCAGCGCTGGTGACGATACTCCCATTCGTCTGGCTGATACGTCGCAATGTATCCGGTTATAGATTCTCTGCCGCACCAGTGCGAAACGGTCGGGATATCCATGCCCTTTGTGTTCTGGCAGAACTGATCTCGTCCCGCCTGGCTGATCTGTTTCCCGAGAGTCTCGACTGTAAGGATCGAAGAAAGCGAAAGATTCACGCGGAAGCAGGCGTCAGATCCTACGCCGGTCGCATGAGCTGTCTGCACGGCCAGCGCCCAACCTCCGAGAGTCTTCTCCAGATCTCTCAGTCTGGACTCCGTGGGTTCTCCTCTGAAGCCGATGGCGTGACCGATCAGATCTCTCACGTACCGGAACTCGCCGACCATGGTTGCGCTGACTTGACGATTCAGAATCTCTCTGTTGGAAGTTTGAAAACTTATCAGCTTTTGCCACGGAAGATCGAAGAGTTCCTTCTCTCCGCAGTCCACGACTCTCCGGGCGACTCCCAGCATTGCGCCGATAGCTCCGTCCAGGGTGACCTCTCGGCCTCCCTGGTACTCTCCCAGGGGATCGACCCGGATCAGCTGACCCTCCAGGCGCAGAATCATGGCCGCCAAGGCCTCGGAAACGGGCCTGGAGAGCTCGCAGGGAGCAGACCATAGGTAAGTGCCTCCCCAGATCAAAGCCTCGCCCTGATGCTCTGGGCTGCCGTCCGGCTTCCGGCTGACGACTCCGAAGCCTCCGTATGTGAAGCCTTCGAGGATCGACTGAGAGAGAGCCTGATAATCTTCCTTCTCAGTCGCCGTCGGATGCTCGTCCGGGAACTTGTCCTCTGACTTCTCGCAGGCGACGAGGAACAGAGCGAGTATGAAGCAGATGATCGTGTGTCCCATTGGCTTTTTCCTTTTTATTGAGTGAACCAAGATAGTGTCGTGTATTCATTTGTGGCATATCCCGATTGAATCGTGACTCCTGTTCCGGGAGTTCCTAGTGAACCGTCGCCATATGTGCAGACAGTTCCAGATGCATCTACATAGAGAGTCATCGGCCTGATTGTCGGAGAAGCCAATCCTGAGTTGTATCCGTGATAGTGAATAAAAACACGATCACTCGGCCTAAAGGATGCGTTCGTTATTACTCCAGACCAACATGGGATGTTAGAGACATTCGTTACTGCTCTTTGAAAAGCATTACATGTGACCATTTTTCCAGACTTTGCACACTTCCAAGTGAGAGTTCCTGACGATGAACTTGAAGGAGTTCCTCCGGTGAATGTCTGCTCGTCGTAAGTCCATACCTCATTGCCAGCGGTCTGAACTCCTGTCCCGACGTTCATCGTTCCGTAGACTGTATGAGTTCCGCCGAACCCAGAAGGTCCTATCGAATACGCTCCGAGTGATGAGATCGATCCGACGACATCAGCTTGCGTAGTCAGACCGTCGCTCGCTTGGTTCGCGTAGAAAATTACTGCGGCGTTCGTGTCTGTTGTTCTGTTAGATACGACGACAGCTCCGCCGCCGGTCGTTGTATTTTCTCTCGTCTGAAGTCCCGTGAATCCTGAATGATAAATATTCGAGGACAATCCGATAAGAGCTGAGTTGTCTGTTGACGTCGCGCTTCCTTCTGATACGCCTTCGGATGCATACAGCTTTCCTGCGAATGTTTTTGCACCTGCGAACGTCTGCGTTGTCGTGCTTACGAGACCAGTGTTAGAAGCTGACGCGAGGTCGAAGCCGCTGACTCCTTCCGGTGAACACTTCTCGACTCTCCATTTTGCACCGTCTGTGTTAGCCCATGCAGAAGTCCCGTTCCTGTATCTGTAGAATCTGATGTCGATGTCGGTAGAACTAACGCTCTGATATGTTCCGAATCCGATGTCGTCGGTCGCGTCGATCGGAGCATAAGTCAATCCGCCAGATCCGATTTTCCCGCCAGCTGTCGCAGGTGTCCATTGATTGTTAGCGGTGAAAAGTTTCACCTTAATATCGTCGAATGGTTGAATCGGAGTCGCGAATCGAACGCGCTTTAAAAATCCGCCAGCTCCAGCAGTTCCAGACGGGACAAGTCCTCCGCTCGTTCCTGTCGCGAAGCTCGTAGAATCATCGGATACAGAAGTCGAGCTGTTGTAAACATATTCGCAACCGGCCTGCGCGAGGTTCACCGTGCCGCTACCGGACCATTCGGATATTTTAATAATCACCGATGTTAAATATATCGTTTTAATGTCGCCGCTGGTGACATTGCCGAGGTCCGTTCCTTTGACAGTAACCGCCGACCCTCCGGAAGATCCGTCGTTCTCTTTATAAAATGTCAGCTGAGTTCCGTCTGAGTAAATTAAATATGTGTGCTCTCCTCCTGATGTAGTCTTCTCAATTCTGACGTGGCCAGTTTGGCCGACAGCAGGATTTATTCCTGTCATCGACATACTGAAAGCGCTGCCCGATGTCCCCGTTCCCGTAATTGCTATTGATCCGTTAAGGACTAAATATTCTCCATTCCGATACGACTGAACATTATTTGAAAATGAAGCTCCTGTCCCGTTAACGTAGTTCCAAGAAATAGATACGGGACCGTCAGCAGCTCCCTGCGGCTGAATCCCGGGACCGACGATCACGTTCGTTGCATACAGAGTCGTTGAGTGATTCGACGTCTGAACAAAGTGAACTGAGTACGCTGTCGCATCGGTCGAGACAAAGTAAGTTGTATAATGTCCAGATGTATTCTGAGGGAGTGTCGTCGTTCCGCTGCTGTCTGTTGTCAGAGCAAGCCGAGTCGATCCCGCATAGACGGCGATCTCCCAAGTCGCTGTAGCTGGACTCTTGAAATAGAAGTCGAGCTTCAGCTTCTTGTTGCGAAGCGTCGTCGGCATCGTCGAGATCGATGTGTATCCGCCAGCGTCGTTCGCGACTGGCTGATCTGCTGTTGCTGATACAGCTATCGAAGTTGACAAAGTCGGCGCAAGAGGAGAGTTCGAAGTATCACGAGCGACAGAGTGATCTGTCCCGGCTGTCCATCCGGTGATTACATTCGCAGCCGACGGATTGCTGACGACGTTCAGTTCGCCGCTACCTGATCCAGATCCGCCGAGCGGTACCCATGACGCGCCGTTATAGATCAGCGGCTGCTTGCTGGTCGAGTTCCAGTAGAATCGCGACTCGATGACATCAGTCACCGGATCGCTCGCGCTCGATTCCATCAGTGCATTGTTAAGAGGCCCGTTAACTTCCAGGCCGAAGGTCGTTCCAGGTATCAGGGAACAGATCAGAAGAAGATTCAGAAGATAGCGGAACATATCGGTTAAGCTCCTATGAGAATGAAAGTGCCAGTTTTAGAGAAGCCTCCGAAGTCCAGGTGGACAGAGGTCGCCGACGGTGTGGTGATCGTGCAGGCCACCTGCTCGTAGTCGTCACCGCTTGGTTTCTTCAGCTGCCAGATTCGAGCCGGAGCGTTGCCGGTTATCGAGCTGACGTCTACAGTCTTAGAAGTTTCTGCAGAGAGAGGAACCTCGATAGAGACTCCTCCAGGCGCATCAACGGCAGCGACTACAGCCACGCCGTCAGCAAAGAAGAGTCTCCTGATTTCACCCGCCATTGTGTTTACCTCACAGCCCGAGGAGGTCGGTCCCCGTTACGTTTGTTTTTTCTTCTGACTTACTGGTCGATGTGACAATGATATCTTTCGATCCTCCAGGAAGCGAGTCGCTTTCCAGGGAGGCCTCGTCACCGATGAGGGTATCCAGGTCAACTGTCTCGGTCTCGTAGCTGTAGACTGCTCTGCGGCTTGACCTGAGCGCCAGTATCTCCGCCTGCCGGAGGATCTTACCGGCGAAGTCAGGCTCCAGTACGTGCTCGATCCTGTAGGAGTTCTCTGTCTCGTGCAGGTACTTCGCTTTTGCAGATCTTATAGTGCCGTCCGGAGCAGAGTCGCCGAAAGTCCGGATATGCTTATTAACCGGAACCAGCTCTGTGATGACGTCCCGGTACTCGATAGAGGTAGAGACTTCGTTATCCTCCATCAGGTTGTCTGCGTTCCTGATATCTGCCGGAGACGACGGAGCAGCCAGGATATTGTACGACAGCTCGTTGTCGTCGTTCTGCTTCAGGAAGCCGAGCATCGACTCCAGAATCTTCTGCACGTATGCCAGGTAAGGCGAGTACTCCAGATCATCCTTGAACGGAATGGAGAATGCTGTCGTCTGCGAGTACGAGGAGTCGGCAGAGGAGAAAGAAGCAGCGTTCACGACGCAGCCCGCCTTCTCCAGGATCAGTTTCAGAACTGCAGCGTGACCAAGACTTGCGTCGTTATCCAGGAAGTACTGAAGGCTGATCGCATTCGGGTCCATAGGTGATGCGACTGTTAGAGCAGCCTCGAAGTTGTTGACGAAGGCAACCTTAATCAGGTTGTTCCCTCCGGCCGTTGCAGTTTCGCTGACGGTGTAGTCTGCCGTCTGCAGAGGATAATAGAGCTGCCCGTCGGTATCTCGATACAGAAGCCCGAGAGTCTTCTTCGCATTCATCGTAGAGGAAAGCGTCAGGCTTCCTGCTCTGCCGGTCGATACCGCGCAGACGTTGTAAGGGTTCCCGCCGTAGGAGATCAGGGAACTCACTGCAACGATCACGGCATAGTACGTCGTGCCGGAAGTTGTCCAGCTGATCGTGTCGCCGTGGTTCAGGTTCGTGTACGTGGAGAACCGGAAGAAGTAGAAGAAGCCGGATGCGTTGTCGACAGCCTGCAGCGTGCCAAAGGTCTGCGTCTTCAGACTGCCTCTTGTCCGGCAGAGAGTCCAGGTGCGGTTGCTGGTCGTGAGCAGGTCAGCAGTAAAGGAGGAGCAGACAGCCTCAAGGCCTTCCTTCACCTCTGCGAACGTTGCGGTACCGTAGAGCAGGAATGCGTTCGTGTAGCTCCAGGATCTACGCGACAGGTGAAGCGGTATCGGCTTGAACAGATCTTTAGGAGTCGCTGCCGTAATGTGGTGACAGGTCTCGAAGGCGTCTCCCATGTAGGCCGTCTTGTTCAGAAGAGACAGCTGATCAGAGAACGAGATCGAAACCACGTCGTTACCGATGCTCGGCAGTGAAGTCACCTTTCCGGTGTAAGCCTTCCTGAACTCCCCGTTTATCTCCTGCCATATCTCGATGGACTTATTGTAGAAGGAGTCGTTATCGGTCAGGTAGTTATTAAAATCGTTGTCGCTGTTGAACAGATCGACAGACGCATCCGGAATGGAAACGACTCCGGCTTCCAGGCCGTCCAGTGAGGCCGAGAAGTTGGAAGCAAGGGAAACCCGCGGCTGCCAGTAACGAAGCTGCGTGCTGCTGTCCGTCGGCGTCTGGTGGTACTCTGTCTCGATCCCAGAGGTGTAGAACAAATAATAATAAACAATGATGACGTTGGTCGTGCTGCTCGGTGCAGACGCCAGCTTAACCGTCAGCGTGTCGGTACTCTCTGCGTACTGGTACTCGTCGTTGCTGGAGGGAGTTCCGGATACAGCAGTCAGAGCGGTGCCGTTTCTCTTCACGCCTGCCACAGGGTAAGGGAAACTCATCGAGTAGAGACCACCGCCGCCAGAAACCAGATCGTCAACGACGTAGCGTCCTGGAGTGATGCGAACCAGAGTCGCGCGCTTTGTTCTTCTCTTCTCGATCTCTGTTGCGAAGGTCATAGCTCACCATCAATAGTCCGGTATCCGTAGAACTCGACCGCGACGGCTTGCCCTGCGGAGTTGTCGTTAATCTGATACGGAAGATCCAGCATATACGAAAGATAGAAGGTCGTCCCTGACCTGGTGTAGTTCTCGGTCTCAAGCCCGAGGTAGTAAGTCCTCCCTGATTCGATCCAAGGTTTAGAAGAGAATCCCAGGCCGATGCGACCGCGCCAGTACTCTGCCAGGTTCTCTATGCCTGACAGCGCGAACCAGTCACCGGTAGCGTACAGCTTTGTAAGCTGTCGATCATGAAACAGCTTCGGCCTGATCCTCTCGCTGCCGCCGCCGTTGCCGTGCTTATACAGATGAACGACAGCCTGTCGCAGCTGCTGAGAGTCCTGGAAGGAGAAGCCTCCGGCCATCACAGTTTCTGAACTGTCTGCCGTCTTCCAGTATGAGTACTGTGGATAAGCTGTGATCGGCATTTACCCGACGACCTCCGAAAAGGAAACAGCAACACCGTACTGGTCGAACCTCTGGTGCTCTGTCTCGAAGTCCTCGTTGAAGTTCATCAGCTTTGTGAACTCCTCCACGCCGGAGCTGATGACGGCAGCCGGATCGATAGAAACGAACAGCGGCCGAGTCGTGCCGCAGTAAGAAAACGCATCGCGCAGGATCTCTCTGTCGCTTCCGCTGATCCATGCGATTGCAAGATTCTGGAACAGCCAATACTTTGTCCTGCGATACGCATACCGCACACCGTTGGCAGATCTCCTGATGATAGACGGGTCAACGTGCCGGATGCTGAATCCGTTGACGATGTTCCTGTTTACCGGGGAAACGTAGTCGCCGAGCCACAGCTTCAGGGAGTAAGACTCAGGGCCGTCTGGGTTCTCTCTGTCGATGAAGTCGAACCACCAATAGCGATAATCAGCAGCAGCGAAGAAACTATAGATTCCGCTGGCTGTGGGCGTGGGAGAAACTATCGTCGTGGCCGTGTCGTAGTCGTTCGAGGCGGAGGCCTTCAGCACGCAGACAGCTGTATCCGGGATCGTGAACTGTGTATCCGGCGAGCCGTAGACAGCCAGGAAGGAAACCTCGCGGGAAGATCCCAGATCAACAGCCAGGCGTTCAGAGGTATGGTTCCTGCGAACGTCTGCAGCCGAGGCGTCCTGGTTAACTGTTCCAGTAAAGCCGAAGGTATCCCAGGCGGCCTCCGTCGTGACCGAGAGCCGGAGGACTTTCGTCCCGGAAGATCGCGCGAAGGTGAAGATCCCGGTCGAGGTCGAGTACGTTACTGTCCAGTTAGAAGAAGAAGCGTTCAGCTGCGTCTGTGCGTGCGAGGCCAGAGCAGCACCGCCGGCGTAGACGGCACTCGTCAGCGTGACAGTCTTATCAGAGCCGTCGTTGATGTAGATTTTATTATTGGTAGAAGAGATCCGGAAAGCGCCCTTCGGCTTGTATCGTTTCGACCGGTACTCGTGAGCTGCATTGGATGCCGGGAAGTCGTCCAGGTTGGAAGCAGCAGACAGGGAGGCTCCCTCTGCTGCAGCCAGGTTGTTATAGGAGAGGCGGAAGTTTGTCACGCGTTGATCCTTTCGTTCCTGCGGTTCATGTCCAGGATCGTCCGGCCAAGAACCTTCTTATCAATCACAACTTCTACGGTCTGAGATCCGCCGCCGAGTTTGCTGGAGATATCCCGCAGCAGTGCGATCATCTCTGCATTGCCGAGGCCTCCTGACTTCGCACTCTCCAGGAAGTCCTTCAGATCTCTGTTCGCATTTGCATCGACGACGCGCTCTCCGGAAGTCAGGCGAGCCGGAAACGTGTCGTTAGGGAAACCGCTAGGAACTTCTGTGATCCCGGAAGCCAGGCCGAAAACTCCGAGCTTTCCTCCGCCTCCGCCACCTACAGAAGAGATACCGCCACCGCTGATGAACCCACGCAGCTTATCTGCCAGGTTGCTGAAAGTCTCGAAGAAGGAGGAGAAGACTTCGCTCAGTGCGTTCTTGAAACCCTGCGCCAGGTTTCCGAAGGCAGTCTTAATCTGCTTCGGCAGAGCCTTGATCGCCGAAACAATTCCGCTGATCAGGTTCCGGAAAGCATCAATGATTTGATTAAAGCCGTCAGAGATCTTTGTCCCGATGTTTTCAAAGACTCCGGTGAACTGCTCTCCGATTCCGCTGAACAGATCCCGGATCTCCATCAGGATGCCTGGGATTGACTGGAACAGCTGGACGAAGAACCGTACGATACCCATAAGCTGAGTCATGCCGCTTCGCATCGTCTTCAGTTCGTTCAGGATCGGGTTGTTCATAAAGACAGTCGCGAAGGCTGCCCTGACTTTCTCAGAGAAACCTCCGAAGAACTCGCGAGCGTTTTCGAAGAACCGTCCCCACTCAGCACCGATGTCAGTGAATGCTTTCTTGACTGCATCGGCTATGGTCCCACCCTGTGCCCGGATACCTGCCGCAACACCTTTCGCGATAACACCGACGAGTCGCGGCCACTCGCGCAGAGACTTCATCAGGTTCGCGATGAACTGAGAGAACAGCGGCCCGAGGATCTTCTCGATCAGAGGACCGGCCACGCCGCTGAGGATATCCGGCAAGTTCCCGAGGTTCGTGTTGAAGTTCTCCATCGCCTGCGGGATACCTTCTGCAAAGTCCTCGATGGCCTTCCGGTTCTCTTCAGGAGAGAGGGTTCCGAGTTCCACAGCAGCAGCGATCAGGTTCCCGAAGACAGGGATCGACTTCACGAGGTTCGCTACCAGGCTGCTGAATCCTTTCGTCCCTTGGCTGACTGCAGAGATAATGCTCGCGCCGACGTCAGCGACGATAGTACCGAGCTGAGTCTTGGCTTCCTTCTTCAGATCTGAAGCTGTCCCGGTTGCCAGGGCGAGCTTCACGATGGCTGTGAAGTTCGACTCCTTCAGCGTCTGCTCGATCTCGCGCTTCCTCTCCTCTGCCTGCTTCTTCAGGATCTCGGATATGTTCCTCTGGTGAGTCGATTCGATTTCCTCGCGCAGCTTATTTACCTTCTTCTGACTGATCACTCCCTCGCGCGCGATCTTCTCCAGCTCGTCCTGGTTGTCCTCGTAGGCTGACAGCTGCTTGTCGAGAGCATCGAGCGTGTCGCTGGTGACCTTCTTATTCAGATCCAGGAAGGCCTTCTCGACTTCCTTCAGATCTTTCGCGCTTTTTTTCCTCTGCTTCGAGGCCTTCTCTTCTTCCAGGCGCTGACGCTTGATCTCTTTGGTCGCGTCTGAAACTACGTCCTTATAGTTCAGAATCTTGTCGTTGATATCGTCGAAGGCCTTCTTCTCTTTGATGACCTGATCGTTCATCAGCTGCAGCGCTTTGGTGTATTCCCTGGTCTGCTGCTTGGCTTCTTCTGCCGCCGCCGTTGCAGTTTCGAGCTGCTTCCCGCCGAAGGTGAACTTGGAGATACGGACGTCGAAGTCTCTGATGATTTCGTTGATCTCAAGAAAGACCTTGCCGAGTCCGAAAACTGCGAGCTGGATTCCGTTAATCGCATTGTTGAAGAAGCAACGACCAAGAACAGCTGCAGACAGAGCGAGCATCAGAGGCTCGATAGCGAATGTTATCAGGGAGGAGATAGAACTCTTATTGTCCGTGACGATCTGCGCCAGGGCGTAGAAGGTATCCGTCAGAGTGGAGAGAGCCGACCTCAGGGTCTCGTTCTCTACGACAGCCTGACCGAAGGCCTCCGGTATCTTCCCGAATGCGATACCGACCTGATCAACTGAACCTGAGAAAGTCTCCAGGTTCTTAGCTGCAGAGCCGCTGAATCGCTCCAGGATGAAGTCGATCGCTTTACCAGACCGGAGAGCTTCCTCAGACAGTGAGTCGAGTTCCGGGACAGTCTTCTTCAGGGAGCCGAGGGTTCCGTTCAGAGTACCGCCGAGGTCGCGCACACTGGTTGCGAGATCCTTTCCGGTAGCGGCAGAGAGTTCCGTCGCGGCAATGATCAGGCTCTGCGTCTCGTCGTTCGTCAGCTCGAAGGCCTGAGCGATTGCGATCTGTTCCTGAACAGCTCCGGCAGAGATCCCGGTGACTCGCTCGATGTTGTCGGACAGATCCCGGAAGGAGTCAGCTACGCCAGGCGCAGCGTTGCCGGACAGCTCCAGCGCCTTCGTCATCCTGGTAAAAGAAACCTCAGCCTCGGCAGCAGCGTCAACTCCTCCTTTAAAGAAGTCGAACACCTGCTTGCCGGCGAAGGCTGCAACGGCTGCGATAGCTCCGGCTCTGATCGTCTCGAAGGCCTTGGACATGGAAGCAGACGCCGTGCCTGCTGTCTTCTCCAGGTTCTTCAGATTCTTCTCGGCGCTGCTGGTATCCGCGCCAACCTTAATCGAGATATCGTCAGCCATTGGGAAGCCTCTTCGTCATGGTCTCAAGTTCGATCTTACTTCTAACCAGATCAATTTCGAGGAAGGCATCAGCCTTCTCTGCCGGAAGATTTTTTATCGAGGATGTGTACCCGAGAGCCGAGAGCCTTCTCCTCGATGCGTACTCAATAACAAGAGGCGTCTGCGAATTCTGGTATGGCAATCCGCGGAAGATGGCAGCAGCCGCCCGCCTCAGCTCGGCTGCGTGTTCTGGTTTCCCCAGCGATATTTTCCGAGCAGCTCGATAGCGATCTCCTGGCATATCGCGCCGACTTCAGAATCATAGCGAACAGCTTCCAGCTCGGTGAACATAAAGCCATCGTCCAGGCGCTTAATCTGAATCTCTAAGATCCAGTCGCCGAGCTTCTTCTTCACGGAGCGAAGCACGTTCAGCATCTTCTGTGCTCCGAGAGCCTTGATCGCTTCTTCCTTTGCGTTGTCGGGATTCTCTGCAGCCTTCGCGACTACATCTTCCATCTCAGAGAGGAAGAACTCCTGGCGCTCGTCGTAGTCCGGGATGCGGATCTTTACGAAGCCTTCGTACTTCGCCGGGTTTCCTTCGCTGTCAGGCCTGCAGATTGTCGGGGTGAAATCTTTAGTGAGCATGGGCGGATTCCTTCTTAACGTGGGCAGTTAGAAATGAGCGAGGTTTCTTTTCTAAGGGAGAAACCCCAAAACGTACCCTGTTCAGGTGATCAGAGCTGACCTACGTAGAACTCTCCGCCGCCGGTTGCCGGCACGAAAGGACGCAGCGTCATGTTCAGAGAGATCAGGCCATCGTCGTCAGTGATGGAGATCGCGGCGATCTTACACTGAGGACCGTAGGCGTAGCAGACAGTTCCTGCGACCCAGTTGCCGCCGGACTTGTTCCCGCCGGTGAACTGGAACCGGATCGTATCGCCCTTGCGGAAGCGCGCCATCTGCTTCGCATCGTACTGGTTCAGGAGAGCCGTTACAGAGATCTCCACCTCACGCTCGTTGATCAGAGCACCGCTGCGGCCTGACTCAGCACAGATGGACTCGATAACGCGGCGAGTATTGGTGCAGGAGACTTCGACAGAGCTGGCGTTAAAGCAGGCGTACTCGTCCTGCTCGCCGATCATGACTTCCTGGTTCTTCGCTACGAGCGGCTGCGTTGCGTCGTAGGAAGGAGTGTGAGGAGCTGAGAAGTCCTGCACGTCGTCGGCAATGTAGGAGGTCGCGCCGCTGTCGTCGGCTGCTGCTGAGAAGCCAAGAGCCTCAGCAATGGTGTTCGCTGTGTTCGCTCCAGTGTTCCACTCCAGAGTCAGAACAGTCGAGGTCGAGGTCGAGATTGAGAACTTCCCGGTCGAGTCGTTGTACTCGCAGACGATGGTTTCAGTCGTTGCCGTTGCCGCGATGGCAGCAGTAAGAGCCTCCGCCAGTTCATGCGGATCTTTGTACCAACCAACTTCCACGGCTGCAGCAAAGGTTCCGTCGTCGTCGGTCCAGTCGAAGTACGCATCCGTTGATGCAATGTAGATCGGATCGAAGAAGTACGAGAGGCCTTCCAGGCTGCAGCTCGCGTTGATCGCTTCGTTCGCGGTAACGGAGAAGGAGAAGTCAGAGACCATCGCACCGGCGACAGCCTGAACCGCACCACCGTTGCCGGCGTACTGCCAGACAGAAAGCGACTGGTGACCGCTGTTCGCAGGCGACCAGAAGACCGGCTTCCCGAGGCCGACTCCGGAACCAGGAGCAGCAGGAAGATCGAAGCTCGGCGTAACGTCGTTGGTATCCACGGAGTGAACCACGCGAACACGGTAGCCGTTTACCGGATCTTTGATCAGCAGGCCGTATCCCTGAACGAACAGAGAAGAAGCGCCGGTGACTTTAATGATGGAGGTCGTCGAAGATGTGGTAGTTGATCGCTGGGTTCCTTCCGTGGTTTCTGAACCGAAGAAACTTTTAGCGATGTCGCTCCACTGGGGCTTCGTTCCCTCGACTCCGGAACCCTTCAGGTAGAAGGACAGAGAAGAAGTCGGGTTCTCTCCTCCCTGGATCGGAGCAGCGCGACCGATGGAGGCTGTGATCTCCTCGTTCTCGATCTCGTCGAAAGCGGCTTCGATAGCGAAGTCAGACTGCAGAGGAACATAGTCGCTCGCAGACTGTGGCAGACGAAGCAGGTTCTGCGTTACTTCGGGAACGATCGCGAGGACCGAATTTCGTGATGCAATAGAAGTCATAGAACCGGCTCCCTTTAAAGAGTGTTTTCAAGATATGTTACAGAAAAAACCGAACTCATCACATGAAAGTTTCCAGCACCGTCGGCCGTGGTCAGGAGTTCAATCCCGCCGTCGCTGACGAAGCCAATATCTGAAACCCCGCCTAACGTGTTGTTCAGGCGAAGCTCTTTTCTCAGGGTGTAGTGATCCTCCAGGAGAGACTTTACTGATACAGAGATCTGATCGTTCTCGGTTGCGACCAGGAGGCCGACGCGCGCGATCAGAATGTCCCTGGTGAATCTCTCCTGATAAGACAGATCGCCTGGAACTGCAGAAGCCGGTCCGATACCGATGGCGTAGCCGTCAGCCAGGAGGTTCGATCCTGCCTGCTCCAGCTGGTAGACGTTCGCGATGTGGTACGCGTTCGGCCAGATCTCAGACAGCTTGGAGACCAGGGCGTTGTAGAATGTCGTAACGAGGCTCATCGTGAACCCCACGAAGTCCTGATCGTCTTCTCTGAGTGAGACAGATCCCCGCTGCCGTCGCGGTCAAGCTCGTGGTACTTCACGTCCATCGCCAGCTTAAAGCGAGCCTCGGCGTTGGCAGCTGCTTCGATGTATCCGTTGCCGATCCCTGTGAAAGCGATCTGCGCTGTCTTGTGAATCGAGGCCACGCGGTAGAGAGATCCGTCGAGGATCTGCTCGCGACGAACCACCAGGCCAGCACGACGAAGGTACTGAACGATCTCGTCGGCTGCTGCGAAAGCCTGATCGTCCCAATCTGTTTTCCCGGATTTGTACGCAGCCATGAGCGTCGTGTTCCGGAGAGTCGAGTAGATGGAGAACAGATCAGCGTCGCTGCTGAATCTTTCGCCGACGTAGTTACAGACTGCTGCGCCGTCGCCGTTGCTCCAGGTAAAGCGGCACCAGTAGAGGTTGAAAATCCTGGTTCCCGCGAGAGCCGGGATATTGTTCGAGTCCAGCTGACAACCCCAACCCGCGAGGCTCGGATCTCTTGCCCATGAGATTGATCCCGGCTGCGCCAGGGATTTCCCTGCTGCAGCTGTCCCGTCCTTCACGTCCACGGCAGTGATCCAGGAGTTCCCGGACCAGAAGGCGACAGAAGAGAGAGTCTTATCAGCTGCGTTCGCCGTCGTGATGTCGAAGTACTTATGGTTGAAGGGCAGCTCTGCGCCGACGTAGAGAACAGAAGAGTTCAGAGCTGCAGTCGATTCCAGGTAAGCGTTTACCTCTGAGGAGATATCCGTCAGGTCTGCTTTTAGTACTCGCTGCTTACGATCCACTGAAGTTTCTCCGGAGAGGGTTTGGGGCGTGAGCAGAACCGACACCGTCTGCTCAATCGGTGACCGCCCCCGGATTCGTTACGGTTTCAGAAGGCCGAGAACAAATTCGATCTTACCTGCGGTAATCGTTGCAGTTCCGATAGTCATCAGAACTTTCGCCGCGCTGGCCAGGTACACCGGCGTTGCGATGACGTTAGGAGTTCCTTCCAGAGCAGGAGGAACAACGACCGCACCGGTGGTCAGGTTCGCGGCTGCGCCCTGGGTGGTGTTCATGAAGCGATCGTCGTCGCCCGTGATACCCCACTTGATCGTCGGCGATGAGCCGGTAGAAACGGATGCGAGAACTTTCGCATGTGCGTGAACGATGATCAGAGCACCGTCAGCCGTCATGATGTCGTAGGCTGCTGCTGCGCCTGCGTCACCTGCTGCAATATCCCAGATGAACCGGCGATATTCGACTTGGTTTCCGAAGCCAGGAGCCACCGAGAGGTGCGAGAGAATTGCCGCCATTTATTTGCCCTTTCTCTTAATAGAGTTTTGTTTGCTGCTGCTGTTTCTTTCTTCAGGCTCCCTTACCGGTGGGACTTCCGGAGCAGGAGCAGGAACAGGAAGCACGCGGATCCAAGCAAAGTGATTTCGTCCCAGGGCATATATCGAGAAGATCTCCTCGTTAGGCTTCAGAGCGTCGAGCTGCTGCTTCAGAACTTCGGCCGTATCTGTCTCGATGTATCTCATCATCATTGCTTAGATCCGTGGGCGTTAAAGGTTATCAGGTCGCGTAACGAGTGGTGTGCTTCACATCGCCGTCGATGCCGAGCTGAGCACCGCAGACCATTTTCGCGGTGATCACATGACCGTGCTGGCCGAGAGCGTGCAGGCTGCTGATCTCGAACTCAGGCTGCAGCTGAGTAACGAAATACATGAACGACGGGTGGAAGGCGAGCGCAGTGTCACCGGCCGCATTGCTGGTCGGGGAAACCTGGCGCATACCGACAGAGTTGTCCTCTGCGATCCAGAAGCCGTAGCGCTGGCCGAGAACCTTGCCGTTAACCACCGGCTTGTCGTCGCCGACGTAGTCAGCAGAGGTGAAGTTCGCAACAGCCATAAAGTCGGTGTAGTACTGAGGACCGAGGAGCAGGTAGCGCTCCGACTCAGGCCACAGAGCGAGAGAAGCCTGAGTCCTGACTCCTCCCATGGCAGTGAGGTTGAAATCGGTGACGCTGCCGGTTGCAGTCGCCGGAGCGAGCAGGCTGTAGAGGTAGTTGTTTACCTCGATCAGCATTGCTTCCAGGATACCGCGGCGGATATCTGAGTTCGGATCGCCGACCTGCGACTGCAGGCGGGTAAGACTGTCGAACTTGAAACCGGCCGTGATGACTTCGTTCGCGGTGATTTCGATCTGATCAGTCTGCAGCTTGCCGACCTCGAAGGTTTCGTGGCCGCTGCCAACAGTCTTGCGCTGAGCGACAGGACGCTGGAAGCTGGAAACCTTCACGGTATCGCCAGCTTGTTTAATCTCTCCTTCGTACTCGCGGCTGACGAGTCCAGGGAGAACCGACATTTCCATGAGTTCAGGTACGAAGATATCGGACCAGAACTTCTTGACCTGAGCACTGACGTCGCTGAGCAGTGTTACTGACATTCGCTTCTCCCTTCGAGAAAAGTTTTATTGTGCCATGTTATTATCTTTACGGTACTTCGCGACCGCTTCCGCGAGGCCCGCCTTCCTCTCCTTCAAGTTCTGGCGAGTCGTCCTTCCTCCAGAGTCCCACGGGTTCGCGCCGATCGTTCCACCTTCAGGTTTCAGGTTCGGCGTGTTTCCTGTTCCCGGCTTCGTAAGGATCGCCGGGTACTCCTTCTGAAAGTCAGAGACGACTTTCGCCACTGAAGCAGGATCGAGGTTGCCGTTCTGATCGACCGCGATCTTGTCGAGAGCGATCTCTACGAGCGGCAGGTACTTCTTATCGATGCTCGCACCTACACCAGTGATGAAAGCGCTGAACTTCTTAGAGTCCAGTTCCCTAGCCTTCATCTCGTCGGCTTCTTCCTTTGCCTTTGCTGCGGCCGCTTTCTCAGCTTCGAGTTCAGCTTCCTTCAGTTCCAGGAGCTTCTTCACGTCGCCAGTCTTGCGAGCCTCCTCCTCGACAGCTTTTCTCTTATCCTCCTCAATCGCCCGAAGCTTGGCGTCTGCCGCCTTCTTCTGATCCATGAGTCGGTCGAACTGCTCCCGAGGAACAACATCGTTTGGTTTCGGTGGATCGTCATTACCTCCGCCGGTTCCGCCAGAACCGCCGTCGCTGCCACCAGCAGCGTCGAAGCAAATCAGATCAATAAGGTTCGTACAATAGTTCGCCGAGCGGCGAATGTTTTTCCTGAACATCCTGCGTTCTCCTAAAGCGTAGCGTTAAAAATTTTTTTTGACAAGTTCCTGGAAAGTTCTACGGGCGGCATTTTTAATCTGGGTGATCTCTCCTCCTGATAAGTGCATGAATGGGCGGGCCTTTTGTACGTACTTCGCGAGCTGAGAGTTTGGTATCCCGGCGCGCGGGTGCGTTCCTTTCAATATGATATTCCACCTTCCAGGCTTCACGCGGCGCGCGTCCAGGCTGCCGAGCAGGTGTCACTGGAAAGTCAGGTTCGACTTACCTGGAGAAGTCCACGGCGACAGGCGCTGCGTCTTCCTGAACTCTATATAGGAAGGACTCAGGCGCTTCATGTTGTACGGTGCGCCGCCGTCCTCTGCTACAGACTGTCCGGCTCTGGTTCTCCTCTGGATCAGCTGCGCTCCTGTCCTGGCTGCTGTCTCCGAGATGGCGTCCTTTGCCTTCCCGGTAACGAGCGACCGGATCTCCTTCACGAACTTGGAGACTCCCTTTCCGAGATCTGTTTCCGTGGCCATGGTCGTTACTCCTTAAAGCCTGCGAGGATTGCTTCCTTCTCCTCCCTGGTCAATCCCAGGAAGCGGCGAGCCTTCGCCGGATTCGGTGCGCGGCCGTAGCTGCCGATCTGGTTTCCTTCTGCCTTGGCGTTCTCTTCTGTTCCGGCTTCGTAGCCGATGGTTATGGAGTCGCGCGACGTGGACAGGATCTCCATTGCGTTCAGCATCTCGTCGTTGAGGACAAGATCCACGCGGCGCGATCCCTTCTTCTTTGCGTACTCTTCTGTGTACTCAGGGAAAGCGTAGGTTCTGAAACCTCTGCCGTGAGGCCTGACGCCGAAGCCTGCGTCGCAGCGATCCTTTATGAACTGGATGATAGCCTCGCCGATCTCCTGGCGCTCTGCAGGAGAGAAGCCTTCAGGGATCTCGATGCGAACCTTCTGCTGCTTCGCTGCCATCAGTTTGACTCCTTGTAGTTCCGGAAGAACACGTCCTTGTCGATAGCCTGAACTCCTCTCTCTGATCGCATAATCATATCGCCTGAGTGAGCGATATCTTCCCCGTTCGGCGTAACGATCAGGAGAGATCCGGGAAGCGACTGCGGGTCGATGCAGTACGAGCACCAGGAAGGCATAGCCTCGCCTGGCTTCCACTGGACAGCTTCGACGTAGATCCCGTCGGTAACGTATGCGCCGGTGAGGTGATCCCGGTGAGGTGAGCGCAGCCGGTAGCGGTTCATTTCTTTTTTCTCCAGCGGCGGAACTCTCTGCGCTTCGGTCCGTGGCCGACTCTGAGATCCAGGATGATCTTCTTCACGGTGTTGCGGTCGTGAGAGTTCCCGAGGTCGTAGGTACTTCCTTCGTGCTCCACGTAGCGAACCTTCTCTGCTTCCTCCTGCTTCATCTGAAGGAGAGCAGAGAGATTCACTGCGTCGTTACTCTTCGTCTCCGTCTGGTTCTTCTGATGGCGCTGGGCGGCTTCCATTCTGTTTCTCCGGTAAAGCGACGGAACCCGGCTGAATCGGGCTCACCATTGACTGAGCGACTTCTTCGGAAAGTCCGAAGGCCGATATAATAAGTACGATTGCGGACTCGGGCGGGAGAGTTCCCTGTCCGACGCGTTCGAGAACTGCTGTGAGAGAAGTCACCTGTGCACCGTTCAGGGCAGAGGAGTCAACAGCCTTCAGCTCGTCGAGTTCCGCCTCCAGGGCGTCGAGTTCTGTTTCCGTCATCGTTGGGTTGAGTTTCCTGAGAGAGCGCCTGCGTGTCGTGAAGCCTGCGTCCAGCTCTGCCTTCGATTCGCTGACCAGCTGCCCGCGACGAACCAGAGGGATCTGCTCGGAGAACTTCGTGACGACGCTGATCTCCTGGCTGAAGTTCTCTCTGATCCCTTTGTAGCCTTCGTACTTCATCCAGTACGGGAGCATCTTCTTCAGAGTCAGATCCCAGAACTGTGCTTCACCGTCCTCGAAGTACGGGATCTGTTCGTTCCGGTTCTCGCTCGTGTCCATCTCGTCCAGGATCTTAGAGATACCGCTGACGAAGTTCTGTCCGTTTACCTCGCCGACGGCACCCGGCTTGATCCCTTTCGTGTTCAGCCAGAGAGCGAACTCGTTAGCAACCAGGGAAAGACCTGCGTCGATATCTGCCTGCGGCTGCAGCGTGCCGATGGTCGGTGCGCCTTCCTGTCCTGGATCAGACTTGAAAGACCAGAAGGAGTTCGGTCCCCATTTCATTCCCTGGTCCGTGAGGTTGATCCCGTACACGATAGAGAAACTTTGAAACATATGAGCGTAGTTGATATCGGTCAGAATCACAGGGATCAGAAGAGTCATCGCCAGGATGTCCGTGTCCTGTTCCGGAAGGATCGACTCCTCGTCTTTGTTAATGTAGACGAAAGGAATTGCACCGATCTCGTTTACGTAGTCGTTCTCCGGATTCAGGTCGAGCGTTACGTCTTCTCCCTTCTCGGTAAACCAGACGTAGCTGTGATCCGTGATCGCATACCACAGCTGTTTACCTTTCGCTTTTCCTCCTCGATAGGTTCCAGTGTAAGGACCGATATAGATGGCGAATCCTGTAGGGATATGACTGTCGATGCGATCCGTTGAGAACGGAATAAACCTGTCGCTCGGTATTGTCCGGATCTGAGGGATACCGTGGCGGTTCAGGTAAGGACCGACCAGGCCGTTCTTGAAAGTATTGGTGTAGGCGTTCCACCTGGAGAAGGCACGATTAGGTTTCATCTGTTCCAGCATAAAGGAGAAGACCTTCTGGTCGTTCTCAGTGAAGCCTTCCGTCAGCTCGCGCGAGACGCCTGAGGAGTAGAGTTTCGACTCCTTATCGATAATGCGTCGCAGGACGTTGATCGGTGCGACCCGGTCCAGGGCGTACTTCAGAGCCTCGCCGGAGAGGGAGGCCTTCAGCCGGTCCTCCACGTAGTCGAGAAGTTTCCCGCGATAGATATCAAAGATCATCTGGTTGTATCTCAGGTACTCTGACTTTGACTTGATTAGTTCCGCGAGCTGTTCCAGTGAAAGCATATTTTTCAGATCTCCCGTGATCCTTGTTTACCGACGTTTGACCAAAGCTCTACCGCCTTGATGCCGTACCCTGCTGCCGTTGTGACGTGTTGATAGTCCTTGGAGTCGTCCTCTATATAGTCGGCGTTTTTCTTCAGTTCGACAAGTCTGAATCCTTTATGAAGCATCGGGCAGCCGGCGTATACGAACAGCCTTCTCTGTCCGGCTTTGTTCAGACAGTAAGCGTTAACGCGGTTGTGCCTGGATCTGATCGTCGGGTTCGCGAGAGGAACCTGTCGCTCCACGTTCAGCCGGCGACCGTCCTTCGTCTCGTAGTTAACCAGGAGATCCATAATGATCTCGTAGTCGTTCTTCCGGTTCCTGGTATCCTTATGCTTACCGGATGCGTCGCCGCAGACGATGAACTTCGGAACCTGGAGATCCAGAACTCCCTTCTCGATCAGCTCCTCGACGGAGTCCGCGGTCCTCATCCCTTCGACTACGACTTCCTTTCCGAAGTGAAACTCGTCGTTTATGTACTGGAAGCAGCACATCGACAGAGGTTTCCCGACGCCGATGTTGAAGTCCCACGCCAGATAGATCGGGGACCTGAGATCCCATTCGTAGTCAGTCTGCCGGAAGTTCTCAGAGCTGGAGTAAGCGTAGTAGACGGTCTCAGAGTTGAGGTCGATCCACTCTCCCTCGACGTAGCGGCGAGCCTTCTTAGGATCCAAATCCTTCAGCAGACCGGCAACGTACAGGGGCGACAGGTAAGGATTGTCGTAAGTCCTGGAGAAGAACACCCGCCTGTTCGCGTGCTTCTTAGCGCCCTCGATGAAATACTCATACAGCCAGTGACGCTGGGAGTCCGGGTTCGTCGCGCATACGAGGACGTTCTCCTTCACGTGAGGCAGACGACGCAGGCGGGACTTCAGTTCGTCGAAACCTTCTTTGTCCTCTGTCGTGTTCTCTGCAGCTTCCTCGATCAGGACCATGGACAGCTTCAGAGATCGCGCGCGCTTGTACTTCTTATCCGCCCAGAAGACGGCCATGATCTCGCTGCCGTTAGAGAACCGGATCTTTCCGCGAGATCTGTTTACGAAGTAGTCGACACCCTCGACCAGGCCTTCACTGCGGCCGTCGATGGAGTCTCCCTCGATGTGCTCCAGGATCTCCTTAAAGAGAGTTTCCTTCAGATCCGGCAGAGCACGACGCACGATCGCGACGCGTGCCCGCTTGTTCTCCAGGCAGTGCGTCACTGCCAGATGTGCCAGGAAGACGGACTTCGCAGAGCCGTAGGAGCCGGAGAGCAGGATCTCCAGGTTCCCCTGGTTGTAGTCCCATTCCTTCCGGATCAGCCGGAGAGCCTGGCGCTGGTAAGGGATCGCATCCGGGCAGAAGCGCAGGAGCGTGGGTTCTGATTCGATAACTCGGAGGAGAGCCTTCGGGCGTAGTCCAGTAAAGGACGGGTGATCGAGGTCGATCCCTCTCTCTGCCGCCTTTCTCTCAACGTAGTGAAGATCGACGGCTGCGCCCATCAGGCTCCCAGGGGTGAGGTTTTAGAAGTCGTCGTCTACGTTATCATCCTCGGTAAATGCTAAAAGAGCAAGAGGCCACCAGCTGACCAGGGAGACATAGTAGAAGAGACGGCTGCAGGGACCGAGTTCCCCGAACTCCTCCCAGGAGTCCTGAGAGTCCAGGATCGCGACAGCGAAGCCGCAGCACAGGTAGATGATCCCGAGGTACAGGTAGAAGAAGTCCATCACCGGTGCTCCTTTCCCGGCCTGATATCTACGAACGGCGTCCAGGCAGGATCGCACATCGTGCAGATCTCCAGGAAGACCGCAGCCAGGAGTACGAACAGTAACAGTGCGATGTACCCTGTCCAGGAAACTACGAACAGAAGATTCTTAATAGCGTGCTTCACCTTGAACTCTCCTCCCAGTGATCCCCACGGCAGCAGGTCCGGTCGCCGCAGGTATTGTAAATATTTCCGAAGTCTCCGAGAGACTTATGGCCGTGCCACGCCGCATAGCCGACGCGATGCGCTGCGACCTCGACTCCCTGCCACCTGATCGTCCCGTATCCTTTCTTCTTCGATACGCGCTTCTGCCAGGGCCAACACCCTTTCCTGTGGTAGTTGACTCCGGACCAGAAGAAGCACTCGATGGAACAGTACTTATGACCGACGCGGAACTTCTCCCGGTCGAACTTCTTCTGACACTCCTGACAGATGAACTCCTTCACTGAACCTCCGTGAGCCTCGCAGAGAACTCTCCGCAGGAGATCGTTTCGTTGACGACAGGGAACAGAGTCTCTGTAGACCAGACCGGCTTCGCACCGACGATGTTAGATCGCGGCGGCAGCTGGATCGTCATCACACTGGGAGGATACCGGCGACACTGGCCGATCCCTGGTCCTGCCTGCGGCACGAGGTTGAAAAACTTGCACGACTTACAGTTCTGGGCGGTGGTACTCAATGGAAGATCCCTTTCATGTCTGCGACCAGCTTACACGCTTTACAGTAAAACGTATCGCCGTTCGTGGTTTTAGTTTCTCCGCACACCAGAGGTGCACGGCAGCCTCTCGATATGATCTCTGCCCGCATCCGTTCTACCAGGGCACGCGGGATCGGCTCCTTCTGCTCCTGCCCGCAGTGGACGCAGCGACAGGACTTTCCGGGGTGAAGGCTCACAGCGCCTCCAATGCAGCTTCAGCCTGCTTCAGTTCCTCTCGCAGTCGCTTTTGGATTCCCTCGATAACAGGCCTGACGTTCTCCTCTGCAGTGAACTTGAAGCTACCGCTCTGGAACTCAAAGGTGATCGTCGGAAGATTCTCCTCTGCCTTCCTTTCCCAAAAATTCAGCTGTCTGATTTTCTCGTCGATCTCTTTTGATATCTTGTTCGCGAGTTCAAGTGTTGCTCTGTTCACTCTGTCTCCTCCTTCAGGTCAGACGTCACGTCGTCGGTGTCGTCGTCCAGGTTGTAGTTAAGTCGGAACGTCTTCTCGTTCCTCTCTCCTTCTGGCTGAATCTGTCCACGATGCGCCGGTGCCCACCTCGTTGGGTTCCTTCTCTGGAGTCTCCAGGCTGCGGCCTGCCAGTGCTTCTTCGTTGCAGCAGAGACAGCTGCGAGGTCTGAGATCTCGGCCTTTGCCGTGGCGACCTCAACAGCGTTACTTAACCGGCCGTGGATGGACTTCGGTTTCTCTGCTCCGATCTTCAGCCACTCGTAGAAAGTTTTTTTATTGATCCCGCACGCAGCCGCTGCTGTCTCCACGTAGCAGCCGGAGGAGAGAAAGGTGACCAGCTTCTCTATGAGCTCGTCGTTCAGCTTCATAGGACGCCCGCCCTTGTTCTTCTTTCCCTTACGGAAGGCTCTCTCGTTCTCCGGCCGAGTCGTTGGCACCTTCAGATCCTCCTGTGTTCTTCCCGAAGAATCATCGGGACGGTGTGCTTCCAGGATATCGAGTGGTGAAGGCGTCCGGACATCTTGCGAACTTTCACCGAAGACGGGTGATACATGACCGAGTAGAAACTCTTCACATAGGTGCCGTACTTCAAATAGCTGTCCGTCATTCCGCCTGAGTTGGTCTGAGTCTGCAGCTGCACGAGGCTCACCTGGTTGACAGTGAAGAAGAGTCGCCCACGGCTGCCGAGCACGAGGTACGTGTTCACATCCTCGTTCAGGCGGGAGAAGAACTGGAACCTCCGCTTAGTGCTGCAGATGAAGCTGTTCATACACTTGCGCCTGGTCGCTTCCGCAAAAGTACACTCAGCACCGCCGATGAAGTCTCCTCCCTGCGCCAGGGCGATGGAGTCAGCTCCGGAAACCTCGAAGAACCGGAGCAGGGCGGAGAAGACTGTATCCAGGTTCCTGCAGGCAGTCGGCGCGTAGTCGAGCTTCGCGTCGAACCGGTGGTTGAAGGCCGTATAGTCGTCGTCCAACTGGATGAAGTACTCAACGCCGACCTGCTCTGCTGCATCAAAGATCGCATTGCGTACGTGCGTCGTGCTCCTCAGGTCGTTGAAGTTGTCTCCCTGGTCGGTCGTGTTCGCTACAGCCTGCTTATCGAATACGATGACGTTCTCCGCGCCGAACTTCTCTATGTACTGCTCGCGCGTCTTATCCAGGTCGTCCACGATAATGAAGATCTTCCCTGTGTACCCTCTGCGCTTCAGAGTCGAGTACGTGAGGACTCGATCCGGACGCCCGTGGCTGAGTATGAAGACTGCAAAATTAGCCAGCATCTTTGGAAGCCTCCGCCAGTTCCTCAGTCAGTGTAACGAAGCCGTTCTCTATCGCCTTGTCGAAGTCGATGATGACCAGGGCCGACTTCTCTGCGAGCCGCTGGAACTCAGGACCGGAATGTGCGTACAGGTCTGCAGCCTTCTCGTAGTTGAACACTGCGTGCCGGTACGCTGCAAGTTTCAGGAAGGCCTTCTCTGCAGGGTTCAGACCGGAGGCCTCGACTTCGCGGATCAGCTCCTCCGTCTTCTCCAGGCTGACGACTTCCTCGATCTTCGGCTTCTGGCCGCGCGGCTCGTAGACAGGTGCCTCGATCTTATTGGTGTAGATTCCGTCGGTTCCCTCTCCAGGTCCACCGCCGCCGTTGTTGGAGGTGACTCTCAGGAGGTCGAGCAGTTCTTCCTCGCTGTGGCCGGTAAGCGCCAGGAGTTGAGGAGCCTGCTCCTGCAGATCTTTCAGTTCACTGACGAGCTTAGCATGATCCCAGTCGGTCTCTGAAATCTTGTTGTCCGCGATCCGGTAAGCGCGCACCTGCTCCGGAGTCAGATCGTCCGCTATGGAGAAAGGGATCTCCTTCAGACCGGCTCTTATCGCTGCGAGAGTTCTCCCGTGCCCGGTGATGATAACGAGATCCTTGTCCACCAGGACCGGCTGACGGAAGCCGTACTCCAGGATCAGCTTCGCCAGTTCCTCGATCTGTTCCGGCGGGTGGCTCTTCGCATTGTCTGCATACGGTACCAGAGCAGAAGGCGGGATCATTTGAACGTTATCGAACTTCACTGACGGTGTCCTTTCCGGCAGCGCCACGGGCGGTGTGCTGCTCTTTTTCTTCTTCGCCCAAACCGATGGGCGGTTGTTCCAGATCTTCAGGTCGAGCTGTTCGTAGCCGTGCCGGCGCATCTGCTTCCAGAACAGTTTCGACATCTCTTTATTAGAGTACACTTTCTCCCTGTCGCGGTACTTCAGAAAGTGTCCGATTGCGGTCCCGTTGAAGCCGTTCGCGATGACGAAGAACTTAGGCGGGCAGATCTCCACGATATGATCCAGGTGCTCCAGCGGCCGCTCGATGTGCTCGAAGTACTCGGATGCGAAGATCAGCTCCGGAGACTGCAGGAGTTCCAGAGACGAGTGGATCTCGAAGCTGTTCTCTGCTGCGAGCTCCTGCGCCAGCTCGTACTGCCAAGTTCCCACCAGGTTCGTTCCGACGACGCGGGCAGCCGGGAACATCTTCCTCAGCTCGATAGTGGTGAAGGAGATCCCGCAGCCTACGTCCACGATCAGGCCGTTCGGGTCGATCATGTCGATCAGGTTCTTACGGATCTCCTTTACTGACTTCTGACTGTAGGCAGACCAGCACGCCCAGATATCCGCCAGGTAGTACGGACTCCCGTAGACTGAATAATCAGGTGCGATCTCAAGTGAGGCGTACCACTGCTCCTCCAGAACCTTCGCGCAGTTCCCGGCTCTGAGTTCTCCCCGGCCGTTCTTGTGGAACTTCGCTGCTTCCTCTGCGTCCTGCCTGATCCGTTCGAAGTCGTTCACGTCTAGCCAGAACTTTCGGCAGCGGTCTATCGGCTATTTGAGTTTCATTCTTTTTCTCCTCCTGCCAACCAGATTCCGAGCATGAAGAACGGTATCAGCTCCGACAGTTTCGGCCAATTCATCTGAGCGATAGTTATTGCAGCTGATGCGATTACAGAGGATGCTACAGCAAACCCATTAACACTTGG